>NZ_JBQCKK010000006.1:0-191920 GCF_051967035.1 Brevibacillus sp. SAFN-007a
TAAAAATACACCCCCTAAAATTTTCATCGGATAACCACAAGGGTTTTTCCAATGTCTACTTTAAGGGGTGCACTTCAGGTCGGAGAGGTTTTTTTCATCGAAACCTTATGCAAATTCTGCAACCAGTTTGTCGAAGTCTTCTTGGGACAGACGGATGTCTTGGTTCGCCAAGCCTTCTTCTTTGAAGCCTTTTACGAGCGCTTCGTACGGTTTTTGCTCGGTATTTTGATAGATCAGACCGGTAATCAGGCCTTTGTACTGCATGGAAGTAGACATCGCTTTGATGCGGTCATGCGGATCGTAGCCTTCGATGGTGTCTACCGGCACGATGTTCTCCTTGAACCAGTCGTAGGTGTTCACTTTGTTGTAGGTAACACAAGGGCTGAATACGTTGATCAGGGAGAAGCCTTCGTGTTTGATTCCTTTTTCGATCAGCTCCGTCAAGCCTTTCAGGTCGCTGGAGAACGATTGGGCAACGAAGGTTGCACCAACAGACAGCGCCAACTCCACTGGAGTGATGGAGGACTCGATGGAACCTTGCGGCGTAGACTTGGTCACGAAACCAGTCGCGGAACGCGGGGAGGTTTGACCTTTTGTCAGACCGTAAATTTGGTTGTCCATCACGATGTAGGTGATGTTCATGTTGCGACGGATCGCGTGAACGGTATGACCCATCCCGATCGCGAATCCATCCCCGTCACCGCCAGCCGCGATAACAGTCAGCTCGCGGTTTGCCATTTTCACACCTTGTGCGATTGGCAGGGCACGTCCGTGAATACCGTGGAAACCATAGCAGTTGATGTAGCCGGAAATACGCCCGGAACACCCGATACCAGAAATAACCGCCAGATTCTCAGGCTCCAGACCTACGTTCGCTGCGGCGCGTTGAATCGCCGCCTGGATGGAGAAGTCTCCACAGCCTGGGCACCAGTTAGGCTTTACGTTATTTCGAAACTCTTTCATAGTCGCCATGTTTTACCAGCTCCTTCACTTCAGCATAGATTTCCTTCGGCAGGAATGGGTTACCGTCATATTTCAGCACAGATTGGATTTTTTCAGCGCTTCCTACGTGTTGTTTGATGAGGTTCGTAACTTGTGCCTGGATGTTATGCTCAACAACAATCACTTTTTTCGCTTTGTCCACAAGTGCTTTGATTTGTTCGGTCGGGAATGGATGCAGCAAACGGATTTGTGCATGGTTGACCTTGATTCCCTCTTTTTCCAGACGGCCTTTTGCTTCTTGAATCGTACCGATGGTGGAGTTGATTCCCACTACCAGAACATCCGCATCAGCATGAGGAGCATCGACTGCTACAGGGTTTTTGAACGTTTTCAGAATGCCATCCAGTTTGCGCATACGTTTATCCATTTGTTGGATACGGTTAGCAGCATTCTCGGAAGGACGGCCGGTTTGATCGTGCTCAACCCCTGTTACGTGGTGCAAACCGTATTTTTGACCAGGAATCACGCGTGGAGAAATACCATCTTCGGTTACTTCATAGCGCTTGAACAGGTCGTTTTGCTCTTTTTCCGGCAATTCTTGTCCAGCGAGCAACTTCCCGCGACGGATTTCTACTTTGCTGTAGTCAAATGGCGTAACGGTTTGTTTGCCCAAGGAAAGGGTCAGGTCGGTCATGAGAATAACTGGAAGCTGATATTCTTCCGCAATGTTAAACGCTTCAACCGTATCATAGAAGCACTCTTCTACGGTGCTTGGCGTGATGACGACTTTTGGAATGTCGCCGTGTGTACCATAAATCATCGCATTCACGTCGGATTGCTCGATTTTGGTCGGCATACCGGTGGATGGGCCGCCACGCTGGGTGTTTACGATCACAACCGGCGTTTCCGTAATACCCGCCAGACCGATTGCTTCCATCATCAGAGACAGACCAGGACCTGCAGAAGCTGTCATGGAACGCGCCCCTGCGTAGTTAGCGCCGATTGCCATCGTAATCGCAGCGATCTCATCTTCTGTCTGGATAACGGTTCCGCCGAATTTCGGCAGTTTTTTAATCAGGTATTCCATCACTTCGGAAGCAGGTGTGATCGGATAAGCTGGCATGAAGCGGCAGCCTGCTGCTACAGCACCCAAAGCGATCGCATCGTTCCCGATCATAAACAGTTGTTTTTGCGGGTCAGCCTTTTCCATTTGGAACTCAGGCAGTTGGCCGCCTGTCAGTTCATTTACATAATCAAAACCGCGGCGAATGGCTTCCATGTTCTTTTCGACCACTTTTTCGCCTTTGCGGAGAAACATATCTTCAACGATAGCTCGGTAACTTTCCACTGGAATGCCGAGGATTGCACTGGACGCACCAATCGACACCATGTTTTTCATCAGGGAAGTTCCCAGTTCATCAGCGATCTCAGTTAGTGGTACAGTGAAGAAGCGAACTGGCTTCAACCCGTCCGGCAACTTTGGATTGAATTTCGCATCAGCAATAATGATGCCACCTTCGCGAAGCTCATGCGCGTTAAAATCGATTGTCTCCTGGTCAAATGCTACGAGAATGTCCAGATCGTCGGAGATCGCACGCATTGGCGTTGTACTCACGCGAATCTTGTTGTTCGTGTGTCCACCCTTGATACGGGAAGAGAAGTGACGATAGCTGTACAGATGGTAACCCATCCGGTTCATCGCCATCGAGAAAATTTCACCGGTACTCTCGATGCCTTCCCCTTGCTGTCCTCCAACTTTCCAGGAAAGTTGACTAATCATTCAGATTCCACCCTTTCAGTGACTGTGAGCAAGCTGCCCATCTTATCGGAGAAAGATTGATAAGATGTGACAATTCTGTGCATAGACAGTAACAATTGTAGTCCTGTCCCTGTCAAATTGCAAGTGCTTTTACTCCACTTACTTTTGACCTGAATTTTAATGTTGAACTTGGTACATTAATATCCTCATGTATTATTGTAGCACGTTTCCGAAAACACGCAACCAGTTTCCTTGCACAATTTGCATTGCTTTCGCCGCTTTTTCATCTCTGGGCAGCGCTTATCGCAACCGGGAATGCCTCGCTGCTTCTACAAACAGAATAGCCCCTTTCTTCTCCTTTCATACGCGCTCGTCCCAATCCGCTCTGGTGCAAATCGGGCGGCATAGCTTCGCGCCCCCCTTCTCCTCACACCTCTCGCTCATTCTCGTCTTTTCTAGTATCGTATGAACGCACCGATCATCCGGCATGCGAACGGGAGCAAAACAGGCAAGCACCTGTCTGTCTATCCGATTCCCTCTTTCGCAGTCCGGAAAACCTGCTTGTCGCGCATCGTCTTTTCTATGAAGAAGAAAACAAGGAGCCACGCGTCGGCTTTGGGAAAGCTGGTCCACTCCGGCACCAGCCGCTTCCCAGCTTTTCGCGCCCCGCGTGTGGCCGCCTTTTTTACACACGAAAAAACCTGTTCATTCTTCGAACAAACAGGCAGGCGATTCGTTTGCAGCTTTTATTATCTGGGTTCTACGATTAGCTTGATTGCTGTACGCTCTTCTCCATCAATCACGATGTCCGTAAAGGCTGGAATACAAATGAGGTCAACACCACTCGGCGCTACGAACCCTCGTGCGATTGCTACGGCCTTCACAGCTTGATTAAGCGCCCCAGCGCCAATGGCTTGGATTTCGGCTGCACCGCGTTCCCGCAGAACGCCGGCAAGGGCACCAGCAACGGAATTGGGGTTAGACTTTGCTGAAACTTTTAATACTTCCATCCTTTTTGAACCTCCCGTCTGATAGGAATCCTGTCATCATTAGAATGATATTCGCATAACCCCTAAAAATTCCTCCTAACCCACTTGAAAGATTCAAAAAATTCTAATCTTATGTCCATTATTCCATAAACGGATGGTCTTCGTCAATTCTGATTCGCTCCAATTTTTTCGCATGCCCCGTGGCCTTGTCGAGCGTAATCAGGACGGCGTTCAACTGCGCAGGATCAGGCGCTACTTCAAAACGGACAGGCAGCTGAGTCAAAAATTTGCGGATGACCGCCTCGCGTTCCATCCCGAGAATGCCATTGCGCGGACCGCACATTCCCACATCGCACAAAAATCCGGTCCCTTGTGGCAAAATCCGTTCATCCGCGGTCTGGACGTGCGTGTGTGTACCGACTACAGCCGTGACGCGTCCGTCGAGATACCAGGCCATTGCCTGTTTCTCGGATGTGGCTTCGGCATGGAAGTCGACAAAAATCAGCTTCGTGCGCTTACGGGCCTGTTCCACCAGTTTGTCGGCCATCTGGAATGGGCAGTCGAGCGGCGGAAGAAACGTTCTTCCCATCAAGTTGATGACAGCCAGCTCTCCTTCCGGCTGCTTGATGTATGTAATGCCTTTGCCTGGCGCTCCCGCAGGAAAATTCGCCGGACGAATCAGCCGCGGCTCCCCGTCGATAAAATCGAAAATCTCCCGCTGGTCCCACGCATGGTTTCCCAGCGTAATCGCCTGAACACCGATCTCGAACAGCTCTTTGGTGATCTTCTCGGTAATCCCTCGGCCATGCGCCGCATTTTCCCCGTTGGCGACAAGAAACGTCGGGTTGTATTTTCTTTTCAGCAGCGGCAAGTACGTTTTGACGATTTCCCTGCCGGGCGATCCCATAATGTCTCCGATAAACAAAAGCTTCATGTACGATTCACCTCATTGCTAGTATACACAACTGCTTTGCGATTAGAAAACGTGGCTGCCACGCTTATTGGCGGAGCCCTCATCTGTAGCAGAAAAAAAGTAAAGTGGCCGTCAGCCACTTTACTTTGCATACTCGACCGCCCTTGTTTCACGAATGACTGTCACTTTGATGTGACCAGGGTAGTCCAGTTCATTTTCGATTCGCTTCGTAATCTCCCGTGCCAGACGGGTAGCTTCCGCATCATCAATCTTGTCAGGTTGAACCATTACGCGAATTTCACGTCCTGCTTGAATCGCATAAGACTTTTCTACGCCATCGAACGACTCAGAGATTTCTTCGAGTTTCTCCAAACGTCGGATATAGGTTTCCAAGGTCTCACGGCGTGCTCCCGGGCGTGCTGCAGACAGCGCATCTGCCGCTCCCACGAGCATAGCAATGACGGAAGTTGGTTCGGTATCACCGTGATGAGAAGCAATACTGTTGACAACCACGTGATGCTCGTTGTATTTCTTGGCCAGCTCCACACCGATCTCCACGTGGGAGCCTTCGACTTCATGGTCAATCGCTTTTCCGATATCATGCAGAAGTCCTGCACGTTTGGCCAGCTTCACATCTTCTTTCAGTTCGGCTGCCATCAAGCCGGCAAGATGAGCCACTTCCATCGAGTGCTTCAACACGTTCTGACCATAGCTGGTACGGTAACGCAGTCGTCCCAAAATCTTGATCAGGTCCGGATGCAAGCCGTGCACACCGGTTTCAAATGTCGCTTGCTCTCCGTATTCCCGGATTCGCTCGTCTACTTCCCGGCGTGCTTTTTCCACCATTTCTTCGATACGAGCAGGGTGGATACGACCATCCGCTACGAGCTTATCAAGCGCTGTTTTGGCGATTTCCCGGCGGACCGGATCAAAGCCAGACAGGATGACGGCTTCTGGTGTGTCGTCGATAATCAGATCGATACCGGTTAACGTCTCAAGCGCGCGAATGTTTCGGCCTTCCCGTCCGATAATCCGGCCCTTCATCTCATCGTTTGGCAACGTCACGACAGAAACGGTGGTTTCTGCGACGTGATCGGCTGCACAGCGTTGAATGGAGGTGGTAATGATTTCGCGAGCACGCTTGTCCGCCTCTTCCTTGGCTTGCGTCTCTATTTCTTTAATCATGACGGCCATTTCGTGGCGAACGGTATTTTCCACATCGGTCAGAATGATCGTTTTGGCCTCATCCTGCGTCAACCCGGAAATGCGCTCCAGCTCGGAAACTTGTTCTTTATATAAGTGCTCTACCTTGCTTTGCAATTCTGCGATGGTACGGTCGCGCTCAGCCAGTTCTTCCTCTTTGCGCTCCAACTGTTCCATCTTGCGGTCCAGCGTCTCCTCTTTTTGAAGAATACGCCGTTCCTGACGCTGGATCTCGTTGCGTCTCTCACGCAACTCGATTTCTGCTTCGGAACGAAGCTTGAACACCTCATCCTTCGCTTCCAGCACCTTTTCCTTTTTAACGGCTTCGGCGTCCCGTTTCGCTTCCTCGACGATCTGGCGCGCAGCTTCCTCCGCACTGGAGATCTTTGCTTCCGCAATCGATTTGCGAATGAAGTAGCCAGCACCCAAGCCGATGAGCAGGGCGACGAGCACGATGACAACTGTTACAATTGGATCCATAGGCTTTTTCGTTTCACCTCCTTATGGTAAAAAATCTCCCCGCTTTCCAAGCATTCGTTTTTCATGGAGTGTCGCTTTCGTTTTGCTCTCGCATTCGAACTTTCCCTAAAAAACAAGACCGATTTTACTCGGTCCGCTGAATCCGTACAGCTATCGCACGGTTGTTCAGTTGTTTCATAGGCAACGAGTGAGCAAAGCGCAAAAAGTTATGATACACCAAGTAAATACAAACCTATTTTATTATTTGTGAACAAGAATTGTCAAGATCATGCAAATAGAGTCAATGCTCTCCATCCCTTCTCTGGCGCAATTCTCCCCGAATCTGCTGGACGATGGAATGCGAGAAGCCTTTGCGCATCAGCATGGCCAAGAGTTTTCTCTCCTCGTCAGGAGTCGGCGCGCCCTCGATGCGGCGCGCTTTCTTCTCTACCAAAGCACGCGCCGCTTCCAGTTCAGCCTCTCTGGAAACGCCCTGCACAGCATCCTCTGCGATCGCCTTGTCCACGCCGCGCTGCGCCAGCTCCATCCGCAGCATGTACGAGCTTCGCGGCTTCAGCCGCAGTCTCTCCTCCACCCATTGCTTGGCAAACGCTTCATCGTCTATGTATCCCTGCTCCTCGCAGCGCTGGCAGACTTCATCCGCAACCTGGGCGTCGAAACCTTTTTCCAGCAAGTACGCGTGCAGTTGATGACGCGTACGCGGGCGTATCCCCAAATACTTCAACGCACCCAGATACGCCTTGTGCTTCTCTTCTGCGGCCAGCACCTCGCGATAAAATGCTTCGTCCACCTGCGTACCTTTCAACAGGCTGTACTTTACCAGTATGTCTTCATGTACCGTAAACGCATACTCTCCGTCCACATCTATATGGTAACGCTGCTTTTGCTTGTGATCGCGGTGAACGGCAGTGATTGGGCCGCCCTTCATGGGCTCTCGCTCCTCTCCGACGCTTCCTTTTCAATGTGATAGAACCTGGCAAAACGGCATGGGCTGCAAACGTTTTTTACAGAAAACAGCCTGTCTTATCGACAGGCTGTTGACTTTTCGCTCATCAATCGAGGTCAAATGTTGGCTCTTCCTCTTGCTCCGGATCGAGCACCGGCTCTGCTTCTGGAACCGAACCAGGGTTGAGGCTGAAGTACTCGCGAACTTTTGCCTCAATCTGCGCTGCAATATGCGGGTTTTCTTTGAGGAAGATTTTCGAGTTTTCCCGTCCTTGGCCGAGGCGCTCTTCGTTGAAGGAGTACCACGCACCGCTTTTTTGCACGACGTCGATTTCGGAACCGATATCGAGAATGCTGCCCTCTTTGGAGATCCCTTCCCCGTACATGATATCCACTTCCGCGACCTTGAACGGTGGTGCTACTTTGTTTTTCACGACTTTGATCTTGGTCTTGCTGCCCATGATGTCGTTGCCGACTTTGATCGCTTCGGCTTTGCGGACATCCAGACGCACGCTCGCGTAAAATTTCAAAGCGCGTCCACCAGGCGTCGTTTCCGGGTTGCCGAACATCACGCCTACTTTTTCGCGCAGTTGGTTGATGAAGATGGCGATCGTCTTGGACTTGTTGATCGCACCGGACAGCTTGCGCAGAGCTTGCGACATGAGGCGGGCTTGCAAGCCTACGTGGGAATCTCCCATTTCGCCCTCAATCTCGGCTTTGGGAACGAGCGCCGCTACCGAGTCCACGACAATGATATCGACTGCACCGGAGCGCACCAGCGCCTCGGCAATTTCCAATGCTTGCTCCCCTGTATCCGGCTGGGAGAGCAGCAGTTCATCAATATTCACGCCCAGCTTGGATGCATAGACAGGGTCCAGCGCGTGCTCGGCATCGATGAAGGCTGCTTGTCCGCCTTGTCTTTGCACTTCTGCGATGGCATGCAGAGCTACGGTTGTTTTACCGGATGACTCCGGACCATAGATCTCGACGATCCGACCGCGCGGGAATCCACCTACCCCCAATGCGATATCCAACGCTAACGCACCACTGGAAACGGTAGAAATCTGAACGTTGGACACTTCCCCCAACTTCATGATGGAGCCTTTTCCAAATTGCTTTTCTATTTGACGCAATGCACTTTCCAAAGCTGCGCGACGATCTGACAAATGGTACACACCCTTTCACTTTTCGCATCTCTTTTTGCTTGTCTTCATCATACATCGAGATAGAACCGTTTGCCAAGCATTTTTTACGAACAAATATTCGCATTGAAAAACAGCCATTTCCTGGAGACTTCCAGCGAAATGGCTGTCTGTTTTTCACCTGAAAATGAGAAGCGGCTTAGGAGCGCTTCGCACCGCGCGGTTTTGCCGGCTCCAGGTTGATGCGCTTGCCGTTGATCCGGGTTTGACGGAGCGATTCATAAACGAACGCCGCCACTTCCTCCGGCACTTCCACAAACGTGAAGTTTTCGAAAATGTCGATGCGGCCCACCGCTTTGCCCGGGATGCCTACAGACTCGGAAATCTCGCGAACGAGGTCCTGCGGCTTGATGTTCGCATTGCGGCCTACGTTCAGGAAGAAACGCACCATGCCTTTTGCAGCACCCGTTTCTCCGAAGTTGTACGCTTCTGTCTCCTGCACATGGCCCGCTTCGGTATGGAATGCCAGGTGCAGCGCCGCAGCGGCCACCTTCTCAGCCGGATACTGACCCACGAGCGCTTCCGCTACCTTTTGGTACATATCCGCGATCGCATCGCTTTCCAACAGGCTGGTCAGTTGCTCGCGAAGCTGCTCCTGCTTGCGCTCAGCCACTTCCTCCAGCGACGGAACGTTGCGGGACAGCACTTGTGCTTTGGTCTGCTTCTGGATAAACATCATCTGTCTGACTTCACGCGGAGTCACCAGCGTCATGGCGATTCCCTTGCGTCCGGCCCGGCCTGTACGTCCGATCCGGTGCACGTAGCTCTCCGAGTCTTGCGGAATGTCGTAGTTGATGACGTGGGACACGTTGCCTACGTCGATCCCGCGCGCCGCTACGTCGGTGGCGATCAAAAACTCGATGGAACCTTCGCGGAAAGCGTTCATGACTTTGTCGCGCTGCGCTTGGGAAAGGTCTCCGTGCAAGCCGTCCGCCAAATACCCGCGGGATTGCAGCACTTCGGTCAGCTCATCCACCCCGCGCTTGGTGCGGCAAAAGATGATGCCAAGCTCCACATCCTCGCTGTCGATAATGCGGCACAGGCTCTCTACTTTGTTTCGGTCAAACACTTTGTAATACACCTGTTCGATCAATGGCGCTGTCACTTCCTCGCGGCTGACCGCGATCGTTTGCGGCTGCTTCATGTAGCGGGTAGCCAGGCGCTTGATTTCAGGCGGCATGGTGGCGGAGAAGAGCAGAGTCTGACGCTCTTCCGGCATATGGGTGATGATCGTTTCGATATCTTCGATGAAGCCCATGTCCAGCATTTCGTCCGCTTCATCCAGAACGAGCGTATGTACATGATCCAGCTTCAATGTTTTGCGGCGCAGGTGGTCCATGACGCGGCCAGGCGTCCCCACGACGATCTGTACGCCTTGGCGCAGAGCGCGAATTTGATGGCCGATTGATTGACCGCCGTAGATCGGCAGCGTGCGTACCTTGTTGTATTTGGAAATGCGCAGCAGCTCTCCCGCAACCTGGATGGCAAGCTCGCGCGTCGGAGTCAGCACGATGGCTTGTACCCGGTTGGCCGGAGTAATTTTCTCCACGAGCGGAATCCCGAAGGCCGCAGTTTTCCCGGTTCCGGTTTGTGCCTGACCGATCAGGTCTCCCCCTTCCAGCACTTTCGGGATGCAAGCAGCCTGAATCGGCGATGGCTCTTCGAAGCCCATGTCGTGAATCGCTTGCAAAATGGATTTATGTAAAGGAAAATCAGAAAACATCATCATGAAAACGTCACCTTTCTTTTTGCATTTGCAGCGCGTAAAATAGCGCAAATTTGGCGGCACGCCCCACAATCGCCTGCCGTCTGCCAGCCAGGCGCAATTCTTTTACCACGGTGGGCATCCCTTCTCCCGCAATTCCCACGTAGACAAGGCCAACAGGCTTGCCCTCCGAAGGATCGGGGCCAGCCACACCCGTCACGGACACACCGTATGTGGCTCCCAGCTTCGCCCGCACATTCTCTGCAAGCAGCTGCGCGGTTTGCCGGCTGACCGCGCCGTCCGTATGCAAAACCTCTTCCGGCACGTCAAGCAACTGGTTTTTCACATCGTTTGTGTAGCAGACTACGCCTCCTTGAAAAACAGACGAGCTGCCGGGAACAGACGTAATCAACGAAGCGACCGTGCCGCCTGTACAGCTCTCCGCACATGCGATCGTCTCGTTTCGCTTTTTCAGCTCGCTCACCAATACAGCGTGCAGGGACGAATCCTCTCCCATCCCGTACACATACTCGCCAACACGCTTGCGAATCTCTTCTTCCACCGGCAAAATCAACGCTTCTGCTGCTTCTGCCGTAGCCGCTCTCGCCGTGAGCCTGAGCGTCACTTCAAACTCCTTGGCGTACGGTGCGATCGTCGGGTTGTCCTGCTGTTCGATCAAATCCAGCAGCCGCTCCTCCAGAGCCGATTCCCCGATGCCGTAGAAGCGCAGCACATGGGAATGAAAGACTTGCTTCTCCGGCAACAGGCCCGTCAAGTACGGCATCACATAGCGCTCCACCATCGGGTACAGCTCGCTCGGCGGTCCGGGAAGCAACACGAACGTACAACTGTCATGACGGATCGCCATTCCGGGCGCCATCCCGAAGTCGTTGGAGAAGACATGGCTGCCGGAGAGCACCAGCGCCTGCTTCCGATTGTTCTCCGTCATGACAATCCCACGTTGCAAAAAGAATTGTTCGATTCTCTCCATCGCTTCCTGGTTCGTTTCCAGCCCGACGCCCACGTACGCTGCCACCGTTTCTTTGGTCAAATCATCCTGCGTCGGTCCAAGCCCCCCTGTCAAAATGACGAGATCGGATCGGCCGGATGCGAGCGCAATGACCTGCCGCAATCGCTCTGGGTTATCTCCCACAACCGTATGGAAATAGACTCCCACGCCAATTTCCGCCAGCTTCTGCGAGAGAAACTGGGCATTTGTGTTGGCAATTTGGCCCAGCAAAAGCTCGGTACCTACTGCGATAATCTCCGCTCTCATTTTCCTCATCCATTCTCTTTGAGAGTAGAAAAGCCTCTAACCAAACAGTTTATCACCGATAGTCGCTCCCGAGAAGAGGCTTGTGAAAAAAGAGACCAATACCCGCCATTACGAGTATTGGATGACGTTTCGATTCTTCGCAAAGTAGTCGTACCCGGAATAAAGCGTGATGACAACCATGGCCCACGTGGCCACCTCGTCAAACGGAATCCCGAAAAATTCAAAGGGAAAGTTGCGGATCATGACAGCGGTAATCGCCACAATCTGAACCCATGTCTTCAGTTTACCCAATGCGCTGGCAGCAATTACCTGTCCTTCTGCCGCAGCAACCAGGCGCAAACCTGTTACGGCAAATTCCCTGCTGATGATGACAATCGCGATCCACGCTTCGAGACGCTGCATCTCCACGAGGGAAATCAGCGCTGCCGAGATCAGCAACTTGTCTGCAAGCGGGTCCAGAAATTTCCCCAGATTCGTCACGATCTTGCGTTTGCGAGCGATGTAACCGTCGAGTCCGTCCGTACTGGCTGCTAGGATAAACACCAAAGCCGCAATCAGCTCGTTATACGTCATCGTCAGGCTGCCAATGGAAAATGTCCCGATGTTGTAACGCACCAGCAGAAAAAACATGACTACCGGCACCAGGAAAATCCTGGCGAGGGTGATGCGGTTGGCGAGATTCACCTAGACTACCTCCCCGGCCAAATCGTATTCATAGGAGTGTGTGATCTTGACTTTTACGATAGAGCCTAATTTGCCTTTGAACCCCGATACGAATACCTCCCCGTCAATTTCCGGGGCGTCGTATTGCGTCCGGCCTACATAAATATCGTTGCGTCCCTCGTAGCGTTCAATGAGAACGTCCAGCACCTGGCCGACGAAGCGGCCGTTGCGATCCCCCGCAACCTCGCGCTGAATTTCCATCAGCATGTTCGCGCGCTTTTCCTTGACTGCTTCGTCAACATGATGCGGCAAACGGGAAGCAGGAGTGTCTTCCTCATTGGAATACGTAAACACGCCCAGTCGGTCGAAGCGAATGTCCTTCACAAACTCGCAAAGACGCTCGAAGTCTTCTTCGGTCTCTCCGGGGAAGCCTACGATCAGCGAAGTACGGAGCGCTACATCCGGCACCTGCGCCCGGATTTTCGCCACAAGCTCGCGAATATCCGTTTGTCGGCCCGGACGGCGCATTTTTTTGAGGATATGGTCTTCCGAGTGTTGCAGCGGCATGTCGACGTATTTGCACACTTTTGGATTGGTCGCAAACGTGTGGATCAACTCGTCTGTAAAAAAGCCCGGATAGGCGTAGTGGAGACGAATCCACTCGATTCCATCCACTTCCGCCAGACGGTTCAACAGCTCTGGCAACATCAGCTTTCCATCGTAAATGTCTGTACCGTAGTTCGTGGAATCCTGAGCGATCAGACTCACTTCCACAATCCCCTGTGCAGCCAGATGGCGCGCCTCTTCGACAATGGATTCCATCGTCCGGCTGCGGAAGCCACCGCGCATCAGGGGAATACTACAGAAGGTACAGGCATTGTCACAGCCCTCGGCAATTTTAATGTATGCAGAGTACGTGCCTTTCTTCACCTTCCGCTTTACGACATCTTCGTACGTAAAGATCGGGTTGCCCACAAAAATCGGACGTTTGCCCTCCAGCGATTCCTCGATAATCTCCGTAATCGACATAAAATCGCCTGTTCCGACAATGCCGTCCACTTCGGGAATCTCGTTCAAGATATCCTCTTTGTAGCGTTGCGTGAGACAGCCTGCCACCACAAGCGATTTCAGCTTGCCGGTTTCCTTCAATTCGCCCATTTCCAGAATCTTGTTGACAGATTCCTCTTTGGCCGCATCGATGAAACCACAGGTATTGACGATGACCACGGTTGCTTCTTCCGGATTGTCAACCAGTTCATAGCCTTTTTCATCTATCAGATGAGCCATCATGTCCGAATCGACGAGATTCTTTTCACAGCCCAGCGTAACAATCGCTACTTTTTCTCGCGTACCTACCTTCTCTGCCATCCTTTTTCCTCCAATTGGTCACACCAGCCCATATTACACCTATCCAGTATAATATAAGCCTAAAGGAAGTGTCAAAAGAGACGAAAGTACGAAAGGCAAGCATGATGCTTGCCTACTGCGCTGCTGCTTCTTTCATTTTGATGGTGATGTTCGACGGCATAAACTTCATCTTGGACGTATCGACCACCGCTCCGTTGACCGTCAATTCGACAACGGTCGGCTTTCCGAGACGCACATACGCCGATTTCCCCAATTCAATCGTGATTTCTTCTTTTGCGCCCTTGCGCAGTTCGCCTTCCTCGACGTACTTCTTGCCTTTTCCTTCCGATACCCCGAACCAGCTTCTGTCTTCCTTCACTTTCAGATGAACCGTCATTTTTTCTCCACCCTGCAGAGAGTAATTGTACATGGAACCTTGCTGCGATTCGAACGTGATTGTCGCCTGAGAAGTGCCCTCACCAGGCTCGGGTGTCGTCGTTCCCGGCTCAGGGGGAGGCGTGACAGTAGATGGCGGTTTCGGCTGCTGCGCGATCGGCGAGGTGGAAACCCCTCCACCGTTGTCCGGAGTGACGATTTCCGCTCCAGGAGTGACGGTTCCGCTCGGTACAGGCTGCGTGAAGGTATTACCGTCGTGATTTACCGCTGCGATGTAAATAACGCCGATAATCAAGGCAATGAAGAGCACCAGTAAGGTTTTGGTGACCCATCGTCCCGCCTGCAGCGGATTATTCGCGGATGCCACTCTCCTGCGACGCAGTCTTTCCGCTTGCTCCGTAGGTGGCTGGGCTGGCAAATCGGCCTGAAAATGCGTCAGGATGTGATTCGGGTCGAGACCGACGGCTTCCGCGTAACTTTTTATGAACGCACGCGCGTAAAAGTGGCCAGGAAGTACATGAAAATGACCTCTTTCAATGGCTTCCAAATATCGCCGCTGTATCTTGGTGATTCGTTGGATGTCGTCGAGCGTGATTCCTTTTTCTTCGCGGGCCCTTTGCAGGACTTGACCTAGCTCAGACACAGCTGCCCCTCCTTCATTCATGTCATGTCAAAATTATCAAAGCCGCGATTGTTGATCAGCTCGTATGTAATCTCCTCATCTGGATGGTGGCGAAGTTCAATAATGTAGTGGAAATCAGACATTTCGTACTCCGACTCCCGCACAAAAATATCCGGATGCTCAATGATTTTCGCGGCAGGAAAGTTCATAATCTCCCGAAGCAGGGTGTAATGCTTCTCTGTCGATCGCAGCGTTGAAACAATCCCATCTATCAAATATACATGATCAGGAGACATTTCATCAATGGCTAAGGAGCTACGAACCGTTTGCCGCAACAAGGTCGAGGAAATGAACGTCCAGCGCTTGTTCGCCGAAACACTGGCGGCAATCATCGATTCCGTCTTCCCTACCCGCGGCATTCCCCGGATGCCGATTAACTGATGGCCCTCTTTTTTCAAAATCTCGGCCATGAAGTCTACCAGAAGGCCCAGCTCGTCACGGACGAAGCGGAACGTTTTTTTGTCCTCGCTGTCGCGCTCGATGTACCGGCCATGCCGAACGGCAAGACGGTCGAGCATGGTCGGAGGACGCAGCCTCGTTATGGTTATGTTGTCCATTTTTTGCACAACGTTGCGCAAAACCTCCATCTTTTCATCGTCGTCCGTCAAAAGCAGCATGCCGCGCCGCATCGTATCCACGCCGTTGATCGTCACGATATTGATGTTCAACATCCCCAGAATAGAAGACACGTCCCCCAACAAACCCGGACGGTTGCGGGCAATTTCGTACTCCATGTACCATTCTTTTTTCGCGTCCATATCCAATCCTCTCCGCCACCCAAAATGATCTTCTTCTGTAGTATATCACGTTCGTATCATTCGACAAACGCGAAAAGAAAAATCCCCATGAATAGGGGATTTCAACGTTTAGTTGCCACGATTGACATTATCGGAATTTTGAACGAGCTTCACCATGAGGGAAGCCAGTGCTTGTTGCTGCTGCTGATCGCCCGCGTCCCAAAGCTGCTTCAACAGGCGCTCCTGGTCATTTTTCGGGTCGACCTGCTCTGCCAGATAGCCACCAATCTGGTACGCTACGTTTTCCAGTGTCTGGCTTTCCATACCAGCCTGTTTCGCCTGTTCTACTCGCTCTCCGAGAAACTCTTTCCAGTCGCGAAAGTTGTCCAAAATCGACATTAGGGAATTCCCTCCTTTTTTTCGTTGCGGCAGCGGTCTTCTACCGCCCACACAAGAGGTAGACTTCCACCATTTGTCGGAAATTATTCACGAGCGCGTGAACGGCTCCTAGGTGTACCAGCCGCCGTTCGGACTGATGATCTGGCCTGTCACATAGCTCGCATCTGCGGACAGCAAAAAGCGTACGACAGCCGCCACCTCGCGGGGATCGCCCAAGCGGTTCGCCGGGATTTCGTCGGCGATCATCTCCACCTCGTCCGGGGAAAAGCGCTCCATCATCCCGCCCCGGATCGCTCCGGGGGCAACGGCGTTGACCGTGATGCCGTTTGGCGCCATTTCCTTGGCCAACGCTTTGGTAAACGTGTTGATTGCGCCTTTGGTCAAGGAGTAGAGTACCTCGCAGGAGCCGCCCGTCAGACCCCAGATCGACGAGACATTGACGATCCGCCCGTAGCGCTCGCGCAGCATCGCAGGCAAGGCAGCCTGGCAAACCAAAAAGGCGGAGCGAACGTTCAGCGCCACCAGCTCGTCAAACGTCTCGACAGACACGTCGGTAAACAGGCCGACGTGATCGGCCGAGGCGTTGTTGACAACCAGAAGCGGCGGTGATGGCATCTGGCCGAACATCGCCGCGATTTGCCCCGGATCGCGCAAGTCCGCCTGCAGCTTGACGCAAGGGACAGCGCGTTCCTGGCACAGCTGCACCAGACGATCCAGCTTGTTCTCCGAGCGGTTGTAATGCAGGTACAGGGGCACCCCTGCTTCCGCCAGGCAGGCTGCAATCGCCTGCCCGATCTCTCCAGAGGCCCCCGTCACCAATGCCCAAGGGATGTTTTCCGTCATGCTCATTCCCTACTCCTGCGGCGAAGCGGACCGCACGATGGACACGGCCATCTGCTCCTCCAGAAAATGCTCGTTCAGGCGCGTCTCCACTTCTTCGCGTGTAATCGACTCCAAGGTGGGCACCACGGAAAACAGATCGTTACCGTTGAACTTGAAGCTCGTAAATTGATTCGCGATAAACTCCACCGAGTTGAGGGAACGCAGGAAATGGCCGATTTTTTTCCGCTTGGCCCGCTCGAACTCCTCCTGGCTGATTCCTTTTTGCTTGAGCTGCGCGATTTCTGTCTTGATCGTGGCCACAAGCTTATCCGGGTCAGGCGTATCTCCGCCGATGATCGTATAGGCGTAGTCCTGTTCGCTGCTGTAGTCAAAATCAAAGCTGTCCGTAATCAGTTCATTCTCGTACAGCCGCTCGTAAATGGCTGAGCTGGTGCCAAACGCGATGTCCAATACGAGCTTCGTCGTCAATTCTCTTCGCAGCAACGCTTCTTTCGTCAGCCCGGTTTCCTTTTCCTTGATGCCGATCAGACATTTGGGCAGACCGACCGGGAGAATCGCTTCGATCTTGGCCTCCGCCGGAGCGGCAGGCTCCTCGGGAAATACCCGGGTAATTTGCGGCGCAGGGGGGAATTCCTTCTTTGTCTGGTTCTCGCGGATCAGCTTCATGATCGCCTCCGGTTCAAACGAGCCTACGACCAGAAGCAGCATGTTTGCCGGATGGTAAAACGTTTCATAGCATTGGTAGAGGGATTCTTTGGTGATATGCGAGATGCTTTCGATCGTGCCGGCAATTTCAATGTTGATCGGATATTTTTGGTACATGGCCTTGAGCAGGTTCATGTAGACCTTCCAGTCCGGATTGTCGTCGTACATGGTGATTTCCTGGCCAATGATTCCCTTTTCCTTTTCCACGCTGGCATCCGTGAAGTACGGCTCCTGCACGTAGTCGAGCAGCAGATTCAGGTTGTCGTCCAGCTTGTCTGTGCACGAAAACAGGTACGCGGTACGGTTGAAGCTGGTAAATGCGTTGCAAGAGGCTCCGTTTTTGCTGAACTCGTGCATGACATCGCGGTCTTTTTTCTCAAACATTTTGTGCTCCAGAAAATGGGCGATCCCGTCCGGCACGTTGATCTCTTCGCCGCTGCGCGTTTTGAAATGGCTGTCAATCGAGCCGTAGCGCGTGGTAAATACGGCATACGTCTTGCTGAAGCCTTGTTTGGGCACCAGGAAGACTTGCAGTCCGTTGTCCAGGGTTTCGTGGTAGACGGTTTCGTTTACTTGCTCAAAAACAGTCGTCTGCATGATTACGCCTCTCCCTTCTTGTCGCGAAGCAAGTAAATCGTGTCGATCGCGACCTTGTTTGCTACCCGTTTGATGTCTTCCAGGCTGGTCTGCCGAATCCCGGCAAGGAGTTCATCCAGCTTGCGCTTGCGGCCGCTGATCACGCCGTTGTACGTAAAGTCGATCATGCCGCGGGCGCTGTCCAAAAGCTCGCGAAACTGGTTGGACAGCGTAGCTCGCGTCTGCGTCAGCTCTTCTTCTGAAATGTTGCCGGCCCGCATCTCGTCCAGTTGCTCCTTGATGATCTCTACTGCGCGCTTGTATTTGCCCACGTCGATCCCCGACATAATCATCATGATGCCTTTATGGCTCTCCAGACGCGATACGGCGTAGTAAGCGAGGCTTTCTTTTTCCCGGACATTGACAAACAGCTTGGAGTGCGGGAATCCGCCCAAAATACCGTTGTACAACAGCAAAGCCGGATAGTCGTCATCCTTGTAGGTCACCTGCGTCCGGCAGCCGATATTCAGCTTGGCCTGATTCACGTCGAGGCGATCAATGACTTCTTTTTCTTCCGCCACGGGCTTGGTCGCGCCACCAAGTTGCAGCTCTCCCGCATCTGTGCGCGCAAGCGGGATATGCGTGCGAATGGCATCGGCCACGGTTTGCGGCTCGACATCCCCGACGACGAACATGTTAATCGGGTTGGCCGTAGTGATTTCCTGGAAATAGCGATACAACTCTTCGCCCGTGATCGCCGGCAAGTCTTGTACGCGCCCCTGGACCAGCAGGGAGAACGGCTCTCCCTTGCACATTTCTTCCGTGACGCGCTGATTGGCGTACTTCATCTTGTCGTCAATCAGGCTCTCGATCCGCTTTCGCAGCGCTTCCTTCTCCTGCGTCACGTACTTCTCGGCAAACGCATTGTTTGGCACATGCGGCCGCACCAGCATGTCGCCTACAAACTGAATCGCCTGTTCCAAAAGCGCGTCTTCTTTGGACAGGTACTTTTCGTTCGGCACCTCCATATAGATTTGCAGGATTTGCCGTTCTCCTTTTTTCATCACATCTACATCAAAGATGGCACCGTACAAAAAGTCGAGGTGCGCGCGCAATTGCTTGGTCTCCGGAAACCGGGCGCTTGCCCGCTTCATGACGTTCGCCAGCAGCGCGGTTTTGGTCACGTGTTCCTCCGACAGAGCCTGCTCAATCATCGTTACGATCGTCGTGGTTTTGAATTTGGCGGTCGGAAGAATATGTACGTTCATCCCGTTAATGCGGGAGCTTTGAAACGCGATCTCAAACGCTTGTGCTTTCATGGCAACTTCTCCCTTCTCCATCTGCGTATACTTCTCTATTGTAACCAATTGGCAGGCCATCTTTCATCAGAATCTTCCATTATATTTATTTGCCCTGTTTTCCATCGTATGCGCGTGCAGTCGTCCATAAGACTCCTCGCGTAATCCCTTGCCCCTTGAAAAAAGAAAAGAGCAGGCCCCCTTTTTCAGACGCTTGCTCCCTGCTCCGTACTACAAATCCATATTATCCCAGTCACTCTTGTCATTCGAAATGACATCCTCTTCCACGAACCGACCGCAATCAGCAGACAGGCAAAGCACCCCCGTCAATTGGTCGTCGTGAAACGGCAAGCCGTGATTTCCTCCGCAATACGGACAGACCCACATTGGAAAAGCCCCCTATTTGTCAGGATTCCTCACTGGATAGTCTGCCCCATTTCGCCCACAAGCTTCCCGCTTTCTTTTGTTCTTTTGCTGCACCTCCAGACAAAAAAAGCGCCCGGAAATCCCGGTAGAACGCAAACGGCTGTGCGTACGCAGTCGACCGTTCATGTCTTTCCCTCCCCCGGGCGATCTCCGCAAAAACAGGATCGCGCAGGAAAGGAAACGGGTTCCAGACGCAAAACGATATCCATTTGTCCTTATCGAGAGCCGGTATCGTACGGTTTGCCCAGTGCGGCAGGAGCGTTGGAGCGACCCACCAGACCAGCCATGACCAAAATGGTCAGTACGTACGGCAGCATGAAGATAAACTCGGTCGGAATGAACTTGGTCAGTCCGAAAATCTGTACCAACGACTTGATGGCTTGGGCCACCCCGAAGAACAAGGCCGCTCCCATTGCTCCAGCCGGATGCCATTTTCCGAAAATCAGCGCGGCAATCGCAATAAAGCCTTGGCCGGATACCGTGTTATGGGAAAAGTTGCTCGTCGTCGTCAGCGAGATGGTCGCTCCGCCCAAAGCAGCCAGCGCACCGCTAATCATGACAGCGGTATAGCGCATTTTTTTGACGTTGATCCCGACGGTGTCCGCAGCGCGTGGATGCTCACCGACGGCGCGCAGACGCAATCCGAACGGAGTCTTGAAGATCAAATACCAGGTCAAAGCGACAGCGATGAAGGCCAAATAGCTGGTAGGATACGCTTCAAAAAGCGCATGGCCCAGATACGGAATGTCATGCAAGAGCGGGATTTCCCACTTGCCAAAGACGCTGGTCAAGGTCGTTGTCTGACCAGCCCCGTTAAAGATGATTTTGGTCAGGTACACAGACAGCCCTGCTGCCAAAAAGTTCAAGGCCACGCCGCTGACGGTCTGATCCGCTTTGAAGGTAACGGAAGCGACAGCATGCGGCAGGGCAAAAATCGAACCGGCGATTCCCGCGAGAATAAAGCCGATCCACGGAGCAAGCGCTCCCATCGAATCCTGAAACGCATAGGTAATGACGGCACCCGTGAAGGCACCGATAATCATCATGCCTTCCAGCGCGATATTCACGACACCAGAGCGCTCCGAGTAGAGTCCGCCCAATGCGGCAAAAATCAAGGCAGTGGAAAACACGATGGTATCATGAACGAGGTTGCTAAGAATGACTCCCCAATCCATCAGTTTCCACCTTCCTTTTTCTTCTTCAAGATTGGTTTGACAAAAATTTTCACGATGCCGTGCGCCGCCACAAAAAAGATGACAGAAGCGATGACGACACGGATCAGCTCAACAGGCACGCCAGCGCCAAACTTCATGCCGGCTGCACCAAAGGTGAGAATCCCGAACAAAATGGCGGCAAGTACGACGCCAAGCGGCGTATTTCCGCCGATCAGCGCGACGGCAATCCCGTCGAAGCCATAGCCTGGCTGCGCCGTCATGATCGCCTGGTAATGGAACACGCCCAAAATTTCGCAAGCGCCACCAATACCCGCGAACAGACCCCCGATGAACATCGCTTTGACGACATTTCGGTTTACGTTCATCCCGGCATATTCGGAAGCATGCGGATTGAGACCTACGGCACGCAGCTCGTAGCCCGACTTGGTTTTCCAAAGAATGACATAGAAAAAGATAGCGGCAAGCACAGCAAGCAAGGTTCCCCAGTGCAAGCGGGCACTGTCAAACAGTTGCGAAAGCCAGCTGATCGTAATCATCGAAGATTCCTTAATCATTTCCGAACGCTGTTGTCCGGCCGGGATGAAAAAGGCATTCATGACCCAGTTTGCCAGGTACAGCGCAACCCAGTTCAGCATGATGCTGGTGATAACCTCGTTCACGCCGCGAGCCGCTTTCAAATAACCGGCAATCGAGCCCCACAGGCCGCCTGCTACCGCGCCCGCAATGACAGCGAGAGGCGCGTGAATGTAAGCAGGAAGGTCAAAGGAAACCCCCACGGTCGTAGCAGCAACCATCCCGACAATAAACTGGCCCTCTGCCCCGATGTTAAACAGTCCTGTCCGAAAGGCAAAGGCCACGGAAAGACCCGTAAAGATCAGCGGCGTAATCTGCCGGATCGTTTCCCCGAAGTTGTAGGCGCTTCCGAATACCTTTTCAATCAGCGCCGTGTAAGCCTGAATCGGGTTGAAGCCGCCTGCCAGCATGGCGATCGCTCCGGTCAACAGACCGAGGATAATCGCGACGACAGGAACGAGGAACGATTCTTTTGTAAAGACAGCGATCACTTTATTCATCGTTTCCTCCTCCAGGCATTCGTTTTCCGCCGGACATCATCAAGCCCAGCTCTTGCTCGCTCGTCGATTTGGCATCGACGATTCCTACGATGCTGCCCTCATAAATGACGGCGATCCGGTCAGACAGGTTGATGACCTCATCCAACTCCAGCGAAAGCAGCAAAACCGCCTTCCCTTTGTCGCGCTGTTCGACCAGACGGCGATGAATAAACTCGATCGCCCCTACGTCCAGGCCGCGTGTCGGCTGTGCGGCAATCAACAGATCCGGATTCTTGTCCACTTCACGGGCAATAATCGCCTTTTGCTGATTTCCTCCGGAGAGAGCGCGCGCTGGCGTATAGATAGAAGGCGTACGCACGTCAAACTCCTCAATCAGCTTGGCCGCATGCTTGTCAATCGCGCCATAATCGAGAAAGCCGTTTTTGTTAAACGTCGGGTGGAAATACGTTTCCAACACCATATTCTCGCTCATGGTAAAATCCAGAACCAATCCGCGCTTGTGACGGTCCTCCGGAATGTGCGACAAGCCCGCTTCCGAGATATCCCGTGGAGACTGGTTGGTAATGTCTTTGCCATTGAGAAGGACACGGCCGCTGGTTGCTTTTCGCAACCCGGTCAAGACTTCAATCAGTTCGCTTTGCCCGTTGCCATCGACGCCTGCAATCCCCAAAATTTCGCCCGCGCGCACTTCCAGGCTGAGGTTGTTCAGCGCGTTGACACCGCGGTTGCCCATTGCGGTGAGGTTTTCAATGGCGAGGATCGTTTCCTTCACCTTCGCCTCGGTTTTATCCACGCGGAAATTGACTTCGCGTCCGACCATTTTGGCTGCCAGCTCGTCCGGATTCGTGTCTTTTACCAGCACGGAGTCAATCACTTTCCCGCGACGAATAATGGTGCAAGCATCGCAAACCGCCATGATTTCCTTGAGTTTGTGCGTAATCAGGATGATGGTCTTGCCCTCTTTGACCAAGTTATGCATGATTTCAATAAGTTCATGAATTTCCTGAGGGGTCAGAACAGCCGTCGGCTCGTCAAAAATCAAGATGTCCGCTCCGCGGTAAAGCGTTTTCAAGATCTCTACGCGCTGTTGCATGCCTACGGAGATATCCTGAATCTTGGCTCGCGGATCTACCTTTAGTCCATATTGGTTTGACAGCTTTTCCACCGCTTTTTCGGCGCTTTGGATATCTATTTGCAACCCGTTTTTCGGTTCATTTCCCAATACAATGTTCTCTGTTACCGTAAACGTCTCCACAAGCATAAAATGCTGGTGCACCATCCCGATGCCAAGCTCGTTGGCAACGTTGGGGCTGGTAATCTTCACTGGCTTTTCGTTGATGAGGATTTCGCCTTCGTCAGGCTGATACAGGCCAAACAAAATATTCATTAACGTGGACTTGCCTGCGCCGTTTTCTCCGAGAAGCGCATGAATTTCGCCTTTCTTGACAGAAAGCGTAATGTTGTCGTTTGCCACAATACCGGGGAACCGCTTGGTAATCCCGCGCATCTCCACTACTTTTTTTACCGAACTCAACCTTGCTCACCCCATTTTTTGGGTTTAGTGTGAAGGGAAAGAACAAGGCCAGTTCCTAGAACCAGCCTTGTCCATTTGCCGCTTCATCGTCTTACTTGTCTGGCACTGTGATTTCGCCTTTCACGATTTTCTGCTTGTATTCTTCAACCAGCTTCAGTACGTCTTCTGGAACATTCTTCGTGGAGGTGGAAGCCAAACCTACACCGTCTTCCGCAAGGCCGAGCCATTTGATTTTGCCGCCCTCGAATTTTCCTTCGGCTACATCTTTGGATACACGGTATACAGCTTCATCCACGCGTTTTACCATGGAAGTGAGAGTAATCTCATCGCCGAACGTCAGGGATTGGTCTTTGTCCACGCCGATTACCCAAACGTCCTGGCCTTTTGCTTTGCGGTCTTTTGCTTCGTTAAATACGCCGTCACCTGTACCGCCGGAAGCGTGGAAGATGATATCAGCGCCTTGGTCGTACATTTGGGAAGCTGTCGATTTGCCAAGGTCAGGCTTGTCGAATGCGCCTGTGTACACTTTAATGACTTTTACGCTAGGATCAACCGCTTTTACCCCTGCTTCGAAGCCGACTTCAAAGCGTTTGATCACCGGGATTTCAACGCCACCCACGAAACCGACTGTTTTCGTTTTGGACATCTTCGCTGCCACTATCCCAGCGAGGTAGGAACCTTCGTGCTCCTTGAAGAGAACGGATTCAACGTTTGGCGCGTCAACTTCCGCGTCGATGATCGCAAGCTTTGCATCTTTGTTTTCGTCTGCTACTTTTTTCAGGTGGTCGCCCATCAGGAAGCCGATACCCCAAGTCAGATCCCATTTGTCTTTTACAAATTGAGTCAGGTTAGGTACATACTCAGCGTCACTGGTGGATTGCAGATAGTTAACGCTGTCTTTTGGCAGGTTCATATCGGCTTGGAAACGTTGCAGACCTTCCCAGGCACTTTGGTTGAAGGAGTTGTCGTTTACACCGCCAACGTCCGTCACCATACCAATTCTGATCGCCGTTTTGGCACCGCCTTCAGCGCCGCTGTTGCTTCCGCCATTCTGTGGTTGCGCTTCCTTGCTTCCGCAACCGGCCAGAACAAGCGACAAGCTGAGTGTTGCCACAGAAAGCACGGATAGAACTTTCTTCATCTGAGATTACCCCCTGTTTTTAGTTGATGAAAATTGTTGCGCGAGGTTTCCCCCACGATCACAACCGTCTCCGCACGACATGAAAGTGAATTTTGTCAGCTCTGAAGTAGTTATGGGAGTATAAAACAGGCTTTTCACTTTCGTCGTAATGAATCTGCTTGAGCAAGAGCAATGGTGTCGATTTGTCGCAATGCAGCAGATTGGAAACCTTTTCATTGTAGCCCATGGGTTCAATGTGAGCCACTGCATACGAAATTCGTACTCCTGTAGCGCTCTCCAGCCATTTGAAAATGGATTCCTCACCAGCCGTATAGCCTTCTGGCACCAAGCGCGCAGGAATACGGTCGATACAGTAGACCACAGGTTCGCCGTCAGCCGTCCGTATGCGCTCTACCGTCAGCATACCTTCACCCGGATTTAAGGCCAAACTCTTCCGCTCTTCGTCTCCCGCCTCGCCAAAGGACGTCTTCAGGATCATGGTCCCTGCGGTATATCCTTGACGTTCAATTGCATCCGTCACACTAAAGAGTTCCCCAATTCCGCCCGAAAAAACAGGCTTGGAGTTGATAAAAGTACCCACTCCGTGTCGGCGAATCACAATTTTCTCTTCTTCCAGAAGGCGGAGCGCTTCGCGAAGGGTTGCCCTGCTTACGCCTAACTGCTTGGATAGTTCGGCTTCGGATGGGAGGCGTTCACCGGGACGCAGTCGTCCGGTTTCGATGTCACTCTTGATTTTGTCCATAACCAAGAGGAAAAGTGATCGAACATTCCCTTTGATGCTCATGTCAAATTCACTCCTGTTGTCCTCGAGCCATCCCAACAGGTAGGACGTCAGACCTCTGATTCTCATGAGACGTGATAACAACAATTCCCCTCAATCTGTTAAAAATTTTACATGAGGGTTGTCCATCATGCAAGTCAAATATTTTAAAACGGCAACCAGAAAAAAACGACCTCGCCGGCAGCATTCCACCGGCAAAGTCGCGGGTTTTAGGAAATATTTGATTCAATGGAAGGACGTGGAACACGAACCTCTCGCGGCTTGGAGCCTTCGTACGGGCCAACCACCCCTTGCGCTTCCATCATGTCAATCAGCCGTGCTGCCCGGGTGTAGCCCACCCGCAGACGGCGCTGCAAAAGCGAGGCCGAGGCCGTTTGGGCTTCTGAGACGATCTGCACAGCCTGATCGTACAGTTCGTCATCCACCACAGCCTGCTGCTCCTCCTGTACTTCGCCGGGAATCATTTCTTCGTGGTAGCGCACTTCCTGCTGCTCTTTCACAAAGTGGACGACTTCCTCCACCTCCTTGTCGGAAACGAAAGCGCCCTGCACGCGGATTGGCTTGGAGGCCCCCATCGGCAAGAACAGCATGTCGCCTCTGCCAAGCAGCTTCTCCGCTCCGCCCATATCCAGAATCGTCCGGGAGTCTGCCATGGAAGAGACGCCAAAGGCAATGCGGGAAGGAATGTTCGCTTTGATGACCCCCGTAATGACGTCGACGGAAGGACGCTGAGTGGCAATGATCAAATGAATGCCGGAGGCTCGCGCCATCTGCGCCAGGCGGCAAATCGCATCCTCTACTTCGCCGGGGGCGACCATCATCAGGTCAGCCAGCTCGTCGACGATGACGACAATGTACGGCAGAGGCGTTCCCTGCCCTTGCGCGTTGTACATCTCGATGTTGCGGCTTCCTGTCTTCGCAAACAGATTGTAGCGCCGCTCCATTTCGGCCACGACTTTTTTCAGCGCCACAGAAGCCCGCTTCGGATCGGTCACAACGGGGGCCAGCAAATGCGGAATGCCGTTGTAAACGTTCAGCTCCACCATTTTCGGGTCGACCATCATCAGCTTGACCTCGTCCGGCTTGGCCTTGAACAAAATGCTCATAATCAATCCGTTAATGCAGACCGACTTCCCGCTGCCCGTAGCTCCGGCCACCAGCAAGTGCGGCATTTTCGTCAGATCGGCCACGATCGGCTGCCCCGAAATATCGCGGCCCAAAGCAACGGTCAGTTTGCCTGCCGCGTCCTGATAGGGGGAAGATTCCAGCACCTCGCGAAGCGACACGACGGCTACCTCGGAATTGGGAACCTCGATGCCGATGGCCGACTTCCCCGGAATCGGCGCTTCCATGCGGATGTCTTTGGCCGCCAGCGCCAGCGCCAGGTCATCCGTCAAGCTGACAATCCGGCTTACTTTTACTCCGGTGGCAGGCTGCACCTCGTAACGGGTGACGGCCGGGCCCCGATGCACTTCGGAGACGGTCGCGCTCACCCCAAAGCTTTTCAAGGTTTGCACCAGTTTGAGCGCATTCGAGGTGTGATCCACATCTTTGGCCGTTCCGATTGAACGCGGTCTGGCCAGCATCTGCAAGCTCGGCAGCTCATAGGGCACAGTCGGCTGCTCTTCGCCCGTCTCCAGCGTTCCGAAAATCTCCTCGTCCCCCTCCAGGGCAAACGTAATTTCCTGCTTCGTTTGCGCGGCGGCAGGCTTGGCAGCCGGGTCAGGCGCTGTTGTCGCCTCGTCCTCCATCGCGATTCGTTCGGCAAAATCGTGAATGACCGGGATGACAGGCTGCTCCACCGCTTGCTCGTCGAAGTTCGCCTTGCGCTCTCTCACCGAAATCGCACCCGTGTCCGATTCGTCCGCTCCCGGCAGCTTCTCTTTGCGCTGCGCGTCCGCTTCCTTCGTCTCTTTTTTCCTGCGCTCGCCCTCCTCCTGCAAAAGCTGGACGGAGTCTTTGATCGCTTCCTTCGCTTTGCCGTAGAAGAGCGCGATTTTGTCCCGCCCAAACATCAAAATGTTCACATAAGAAAGATTGAACAGAAACATAAGACCGACGAGAAACAAAAAGACAATCATCAAGCCTGTTCCAATCGTTCCGACGAGGCCGTTGGTGACAGCGAAGAAGAGCGCGCCCACCATGCCTCCGCCCACCCCGGTCGTGGACACCTTTTGACTGTGATCCAGCCAAATTCTGTCCCAGGTCACCCGGATGATGCTCTGCTCGGCGAATTTGCCGTCCGCCGTGATCTGCTTGTACAAGATCAGATGATCCCACGTCAGGATCGCAAGTCCGATCAACGCAATCCCCAGCACACGATAGGTAAGTCGCGGTGGCTGTCGCGTAAACATCATATGGACGGCCATTCCGATCATCAGCACAGGGATGAGAAAATCCCAGGAGCCTGCCATGAAACGGAACAAAAACGCGAGGATATTTTTGCCCAGCCATCCGCTTTCCAGAAGTCCGATCAAGGACAGCACAATGATGAGCAATCCGAGCAGCTCTATTTTGACAACCGAGGCCAATGCCGCTTGGGACCGCTCTCTTTTTCTCCTACTCAATGGCATGCCTCCTTTTTGTGCTTACTACCGCTATGTACAAGAAATGGGAAAAAGGCAGCCGTAGTTTGTTCGGCTGCTGTTCGTACATCCTTAGTATAACACAGGAAATTCATAGAAATACAGGACTTCTTAGACGAGCCATTCCGGGTGGAACTGAACTTTTTGTCCAGGGGCGTAATGGGCTTTCAAATAGTCCTGCGGGTCCGGACTAATCAGCCTGACGATTCGCCCTTCATACGGCCCGGTCCGCTCCACCAGCATGGTCGCATGGCCGTTCGTAATCTCTTCCAGCTCCTGTTTTTCCACCTGGTCCATGTTGGCAAAAACCGTCTCTACCGGGATGATCGAGTAAAAAATCATTGGAGAACCCGCTCCTCCCCATTTCGGGCTTTTTCGATCAGTTCGTTCAGTTTTTTCAGCGCCTTGCCCAGACCGCCGACCTCGTCGATCAGGCCGTACTTGACGGCATCGACGCCGATAACATTCGTTCCGATATCGCGAGTCAACTCGCCTGTACGCATCATCAGCTCCCGAAACTTCTCTTCGGAAATGTTCGAATGGCGGGCGATAAAGCTGACGACGCGATCCTGCATTTTGTCCAAGTATTCAAAGGTTTGCGGAACCCCGATGACGAGCCCTGTCAGCCGAATCGGATGGATGGTCATCGTCGCGGTTTCCGCGATAAACGAGTACGTACCGGCAACGGCAATCGGCACGCCGATGCTGTGGCCGCCGCCGAGAACAAGCGTCACGACGGGCTTGGACATCGAAGCCACCATCTCCGCAATCGCCAGCCCTGCTTCCACGTCTCCGCCTACGGTGTTCAAAATCACGAGCACCCCTTCGATCTTGCTGTTTTGCTCGGCTGCAACCAGCTGCGGGATCAGATGCTCGTACTTGGTGGTCTTGTTCTGCGGGGGCAGTTGAATGTGCCCTTCCACTTGTCCGATGATGGTCATACAATAAATATTGCTTTCCAGCTGCGGTACGGTGGTTTGCCCCAATTGGCTGATGGAGTCCAGGACCCTTTTTTTGGAATCTTCCTGGGCGGGAGCTTCCGCAGGCGGCGAAACAGCAGGCTCCTGTCCATCCGGAGGCGAGGTTTCGGGCGCAGCGCCTTTGTCGTCGTTCGCAAGCGAGCTTGTAAAGGGCGGCTTATTTAAAAATGCGTTGTATGGTTGCTTTGACATGGATGATCCTCCCTCACTTTCCTTTGTAGTATGGTTAGCGAATGGGAAAATCATGCGCCGCCCACGGCCAAAAAAGCCAGGAACCCCCTTCATTCCGGTGGATTCCTGGCTCTTTTTCCTTCCCTTACACTTCCATAATAATCGGCAGGATCATCGGACGGCGACGCGTTTGTTCGTACAGATAACGTCCCAATGATTCCTTTACATTATTTTTCAGGGATGACCATTCATTTACATTTTCTTCCATGCATTTGATAAGTGTTTGGGTCACGATGCGATTCGCTTCATCCAGCAGTTCCTCGGATTCACGCACATAGACGAAACCGCGAGAGATGATGTCTGGGCCAGACAGAATCGTGCCGTTTTGTTTGCTGAGTGTCACGACAACTACCAGTATGCCGTCTTGGGACAGTAATTTGCGATCTCTAAGTACGATGTTTCCAACATCGCCGACACCCAGGCCGTCAATCAGGACGTTGCCTGCGGGGACTTTCGGGCCGTAACGCGCCCGTCCCCCGGAGATTTCCACCGTATCGCCGTTATCCAGCAAAAAGATGTTCTCCTCCGGGATGCCCACCTGCTCTGCCAGCAACGCATGCATTTTCAGCATCCGGTATTCGCCGTGAACAGGAATAAAGTACTTAGGCTTCATTAAATTCAGCATGAGCCGCAGTTCTTCCTGACTGCCATGACCGGAGACGTGGACGGTTCCGTTAGGTCCATGGCCGCCATAAATCACATCGGCACCAATTCTCGAAAGCTG
The DNA here is from genome assembly GCF_051967035.1 of Brevibacillus sp. SAFN-007a. Lineage (NCBI taxonomy): Bacteria > Bacillati > Bacillota > Bacilli > Caryophanales > Paenibacillaceae > Brevibacillus > Brevibacillus sp. SAFN-007a. The sequence goes on from NZ_JBQCKK010000006.1 coordinate 29,711, forward strand.
GTCAATCGTGCGCGCGACATACTTTTCGTTCCCCGGAATCGGGGTCGCCGCGATAATGACCGTATCTCCTGGAAGGATGTCAATTTTCCGATGGGCGGATCGGGCCATGCGAGTGAGCGCGGACATTGGCTCTCCTTGGCTTCCAGTAGACAAAATCACGACTTGTTCAGCAGGCAGCTTGTTGATTTCGTCGCTCTCGACAATCAAGCCATCGGGAACGAACAAATAGCCCAGCTCTCTGCTGATATTGATGACGTTTTGCATGCTTCGGCCAACGACCGTCAGCTTGCGGTTGAACTGCACGGCTGCATCCACGACCTGCTGGATGCGGTGCACGTTCGATGCGAAGGTAGAGACGACGATTCGTCCCGTCGCCTTGCTGAAGACGTCTTTGATGGCCAGGCCCACCGAGCGCTCCGATCCGGTAAATCCGGGCCGTTCTGCATTGGTACTGTCAGACAGCAAGCACAGTACGCCGCGATCGCCAATCATGGCCATCTTGGCCAGATCAGCTGCCTGGTTGTTGATCGGCGTTTGATCGAACTTGAAGTCTCCTGTATGGACGACGTAGCCTTCGGGCGTTTCCAGGCAGACTCCCACACAATCCGGAATACTGTGATTCACCCGGAAAAAGGTCGCTTTCATTTTTCCGAGAACGACTTCCGAATCGCTGTGAATCAATACGCGCTTCGTTTCGTTTAGAATACCCGCTTCTTTCAATTTTGCATCAATCAGGCCGAGGGTAAGTTTTGTCGCATAAACCGGGACTTTCAAATGCTTCAGCACATAGCTGAGGCCGCCGATATGATCTTCGTGTCCATGCGTAATGATAATACCCCGAACTTTGTCGCGGTTCTCCTCCAAGTAGGTGATGTCCGGAATCACCATGTCAATTCCCAGCATTTCCTCTTCCGGGAATTTCAATCCGGCATCAATCACTACGATGTCGTCCCCGCTTTGTACCACGTACATATTCTTCCCAATTTCGCCGACTCCGCCCAGGGCGAAAATGAGAACAGAGTGATTCGACTTTGCCAAACGTGTAACCTCCTATATTTAGTTGTCATGTCCACTCAAAAAAACCGCCCCAAATCACTTGTTTTCATTATACCCGAAGTGAAAACCTGAACACAAGGAAAAAGAGCCATCCCGTTGTGGAATGGCTCTTGGACATCTCGTTCTTTTGGTGGGCTAGTCAAGCAATGCGTGTACAAATGCTTTTTCCTGCTCGTTCAACTCTACCAATGGCAGGCGTACTCCCCCCACAGCTACGCCGAGCTTTTCCAGCGCGACTTTGGTTGGTCCTGGACTCGGATAGGCGAACAGTCCTTCGAACACAGGCATCAGCTTGCGGTGGATACACGCTGCTTCTGCGTGTTTTCCCTGGAAGAAGGCGTCCATCATCTCGGTCATTGGCGTCCCGACCACATGGCTCGCCACACTGACAACGCCCACCCCGCCAATCGACAGGACGGGCAACGTCAAACTGTCGTCACCGCTGTACAGCTCGAAGCCTTCCGGCGCATGCTCGATAATTTGCGCCATCTGCCCCAGATTGCCGGACGCTTCCTTGATGCAAACCACGTTGGGCAACTGGGCCAGACGCAACGTCGTCTCTGCCGTCATATTCACAACCGAACGGCCTGGTACGTTGTACAGCATGACAGGGAGATCCGTCGACTCTGCCAGTGCTTTGAAATGAGCGTACAAACCTTCCTGGGACGGCTTGCTGTAGTAAGGAGCGACAACCATGACAGCGTCTACGCCGATGGACTGAACCGCCTGGGTGAACGCGATGCTGGATGCCGTATCGTTGCTGCCCGTTCCCGCGATAATGTGGCATTTGCCTTTCGCATACGCTACTGCGTGGCGAAACAGCTCCAGCTTCTCCTCGCGGGAGAGCGTCGGCGACTCGCCTGTCGTGCCGCTCAGCACGATCCCTGTCGTCCCATTGGCGAGCAGGTGATCGATCAGGCGCTCCGTTTTATCGAAATCAATCTCTAATTGCTCATTAAAAGGCGTTACCATGGCGGTAACCAGCCGACCAAAACGTGCCACTAGCTTTCCCACTCCTCTTGTTGTAGTTCCACAGACATCAAAAATGAAAATAAGAGTGCTCACATATGGTGGGCGTGCAGTTGGAACTGTTGATGCAGGGCGCGTACCGCCCGCACCATGTCTGACTCACGCACCAGTACCCAAATCGTCGTATGGGAGTCCGCCGACTGCAAAATTTGAATATCTTCTTTCGTCAAAGCCTCCACAATCCGCGCCATGACGCCGGGAACTCCGGTCATACCCGCCCCGATGACAGAAACCTTCGCGCAGTGCGGCAAAAGCTGCGGCTCATATCCCATGTCCGTCAGCAGCCGCGCTGCTTTTGCTCCCATCTCGTCATGAACCGTGTAGGCAACCCCCAATGGGTTCACGTTGATGAAATCGACACTGATGTTATTGGTTGCCATCGTTTTGAATACTTGCAGCTGCGTATCGTAGTAGCCTTCCTTGTTGGCCACCTTGATCTGGGTGATGTTTGGCACATGAGCAATCCCCATGACGACCCTGTCCTGTACCGAATATCCCTTTTTGCCGATCTCCAGCATGGTCGTCACCAGTGTACCAGGGTCGTCCGAAAACGTAGAACGAACGCGAATCGGCACGTTCGCCTGCATCGCGATTTCTACCGCTCGCGGATGAATCACTTTTGCTCCCAGATGAGCCATGTTGCAAATCTCGGTGTACGTCACCATGCCGAGCGGCTGTGCTTCTTCGACGATGCGCGGGTCCGCCGTCATGATGCCTTCCACATCCGTAAAAATGTCCACCATCTCGGCTTGCAGGGCAACGCCGAGAGCTGTGGCTGTCGTGTCACTGCCACCGCGTCCCAGCGTCGTAATTTCCCAATCCGCTGTCCGCCCCTGGAAGCCGGGAACGATCACAACCTGGCCTGCTTGCAGGTGCTGCAAAATGCGGCTCGGGTCAATCGAGAGAATTTGGGCGTTGGTAAAATCGTCACTCGTCACGATATTGGCCTGGCCGCCCGTCAGGATGGTAGCCTTGATTCCGCGGGAATTCAGCATGCTGCACATAACGGTAGCGGAAATGATCTCCCCGGTATGCATCAGCATATCCATCTCGCGACGAGGCAGCTGGTTCCCATTGCTGCGAACCAACTGCAAAAGTGTATCGGTTGCGTAAGGATCGCCTTTGCGCCCCATGGCCGATACGACAACGACGAGGGCATACCCTTCGTCGATCGCTTTTTGTATATGGTAGATTGCCCTCATCCGGCAATCTTCCGTCGTCAAGGAAGAACCACCGAACTTCTGGACGAGAATCTTCACAAACCTCTCCCCTATGCTCGTGCTTTGATAAGTTCTTCAGCGATTTGTACGGTATTCCATGCTGCACCTTTGAGAAGGTTGTCAGAAACAATCCACATATGCAGTCCCCGAGGATGATGCAGATCACGACGCAAGCGGCCGACAAATACATCCAGCTTGCCGGTAGCATCCGTAGCCAGAGGATATTGTTGTTCTTGCGGCGCGTCTACCACCACAACGCCCGGGGCGTTCTCCAAGAGAGCTTTTACCTCGTTCAGGTCGTAGTCCTGTTTCAGCTCTACATAGACCGACTCACTGTGTCCGTAAAAAGCCGGGATGCGTACGCATGTAGCAGAAACCTGCACAGTGTCATCGCCGAAGATTTTCTTGGTTTCATTGACCATTTTCATTTCTTCGTACGTAAAGCCGTTGTCGGTAAACACATCAATTTGCGGGATCGCATTGAAGGCAATCGGATGGTGTACAGGCAGCTTGCCTACAGGCAGCACCTGACACACGGGTTCTTTTCCGTCCAGCACATCGCGGCTCTGCTCGCGCAGTTCGTTGATGGCGGACTGGCCGGCCCCAGACACTGCCTGGTAAGTCGAAACGATAATCCGGTCTATTCCAAAACGATCGTACAAGGGTTTCAGAGCGGCCACCATCTGAATGGTAGAGCAGTTCGGGTTCGCGATGATTCCTTTATGGGCGAGAGCGGCGTCCATGTTCACCTCTGGCACAACGAGCGGCACATCCGGGTCCATCCGGAATGCGCTGGTGTTGTCGATCACGACAGCGCCGTGACGCACCGCGTGAGGAGCCAGCTCCTTGCTTACGCCTCCGCCCGCGCTGAACAGGGCAAAATCAATTCCCGCAAAGCTCTCGGGCGTAGCCTCTTCCAGGACAACTTCTTGTCCCTTGAAGGTGACTGTCTTGCCGGCAGAACGTCCGGAAGCAAGCAGCTTGAGCTGTTTGATCGGGAAGTTGCGCTCTTCCAGCAAGCGAATCATTTGTTGTCCGACTGCGCCAGTCGCACCGACTACTGCTACATTGTAAGTCAGTTGGTTAGCCATCTCTTACTCTCCTCCTAATCGCGAAAAGCAGGTGAATTGTTTTTGTGTTTGGTTTAGTAGTTGAATCGTTCGATGAGCAAGGGTTGCAATTGCCTACCTTCCAATGCCGCCTCGCATGTCTCCAGCAACAGGTCCATACGGGCAACGAGCGAGTTTGGCTTTTTGTCCGGAGCATCCTGTCCGAACGGCACGAAATAGATATTCTTCGCCGCCAACAGCTTGGCAATATTGGCAGCGTTTAATCCCAGACCATCATTGGTGGAAATCGCGATGACAAGCGGTCGCAAATTGCGCATGGTCGCCTTGGCCGCCATGAGGACGGCGCTGTCGGTAATGGCATTTGCCAGACGGCTGGTCGAGCTGCCCGTGCAGGGAGCGATCAGCATGACGTCCAACAATTTTGAAGGTCCCAAAGGTTCTGCCTGGGGAATCGTCGAAATCAGTTCCTCCCCTGTCAAATCCTTGAGCTGCTGCTGCCAGCTCTGCGAAGTCCCAAAGCGAGTGTCGGTGGTCATGATCGTATGGGAAACAATCGGGATCACTCTCGCTCCGGCGTCCACAAACCGCTTGATTTGCGGCATGGTTTCTTCAAACGTGCAGTGCGATCCAGACAATCCAAAACCAATGGTCTTTCCCTGCAGCTTACTCATGTTGACTCCCCCCTGGTTTTCCTCTGCTCCGCAATGAGACGCGACAAAGTCTGGGCCAAAATCTGCCCTGCGGTTTTCGGTGCAACGATTCCAGGCAATCCGGGAGCGAGAAGCGCTTTGATGCCGCGTCTTTCGGCGTATCGAAAATCTGTCCCTCCCGGCTTGGAGGCAAGATCGAGAATAAACGCCGATTGCGGCATTTGCGCAATGATCTCTGCCGTGAGGAGCAACTGCGGGACGGTATTAAAAATGAAATCAGCATTCGTGACTTGTTCCTTTAGCTCACTGATCGGGAAGGGAGTCATTCCCATCTCATAGATGCGTGCCAAGTGTTCTTGACGTCTAGCCCCCACTCTCACGCGCGCTCCCAATGCATGCAGGGTCCGGGCCATTGACAAACCTGTTCGACCTAATCCCAACACGATGGACTGCGATCCATGAATCGTGATATCCGTATGTTGAATCGCCATCATGAGCGCTCCTTCCACGGTCGGGATGGAGTTGTAGATGGCTACGTCATCGCGATCCAGCAGCTCCACGAGAGGGATCTGCTTGGATGCCACCAGTTTTTTCAGGTAAGGTTTTGCCATTCCCGTATATACCACGCAATGCTTCGGCAAGCTTTCCACGTGTTGATCCAGAAGCTGCAATTGTTTCGAGCAAAAAATGCTTTCCACAAAGCCTTGGTCATCGGTTCCTACGATGGGCAGGATGAGGGCGTCCACGTCTTTCAACACATCGCATGTTAATGGTCGCTTCGTTGCCCCGGTAAAATTGCTTTCCAGGTTGTCGAAGCCCACTAACGTGACACTGGCGTCCAGTTGAATGCATCGCTTGATGACTTCCAACTGGCGAGCGTCTCCGCCAATGAAGGCAACATGTATGCCCGTTAGCATGCTGCGTTCCCCTTTCCACACATTTTACTGCATTAAATGATCGGAACGCAAAGGTTTTCCTTTTGAAAAAAGATGTCGGAAATCCATGCGGTCTACCCCCATCCTATTCGACTCCCGCTACTTCGGTGACACCCGCGCCTACTTTTGCGTAGCTTGTGTCTCTACCTGCGCAAGCGAGATGATGACCATGTCCGGACCGATTTTCACGATCGAGCTCCACGGGATCACCAGGTCCTCCCGTTTCTTCCCGAAGCCAAAGAAGCTGCCGCCGGGCAAGATGATCGACTGAATGACGCCGTTTTCCGGGTGGATGACGAGGTCGGTGTCGCTGATGACTCCCATTTTTTCCCCGTTGTCCAAGCCGATGATTTCTTTCCCGCCCAATTCGCTAAGCCGCATGGAGAAGCCCCCCTTTGTCCTGTTTGCGTTACTGTTGATATACGCAAAAAAATCCGGGCTATGCCGGATTTTTCCCAAGGGAGAGACTAGAGCAAACTGTCGCTTTTCACATTGGACGGGTATCCATCCAGCGGGCTTACCATCGCCATCGCCAGCTTCGAGCGGAACAGCTGCTGCGCTACAGCCAGGACCGATTCGTGCGAGACACTGTCGATTTTGGCGATGATTTCATCCAGGCTGAGATGGCGCTCCAGCAGCAGCTCGTTTTTACCGAGGCGGCTCATCCGGCTGTTGGTGCTCTCCAGACTGAGCATGAGGCTGCCTTTCAACTGCTCCTTCCCTTTGTTCAACTCCTTGTCGGTGATGCCGTGGTCGGCCACGTCGCGCAGGACGTTTGTCACGATATCGAAAACCTGCCCGACTTGCTCAGGCGCCGTACCCGTATAGATGGTAAACGTGCCCGCTTCCTTGTAGGAGGAATGGTACGAGTACACCGAGTAGGCCAGCCCCCGCTCTTCACGAATTTCCTGGAAGAGACGCGAGCTCATGCTGCCGCCCAGAACGTTGTTCAGCAAAATGAGCGAGTAAATATCCGGATGCCCCACCTGGAAGCCCGGCAACGACAGACAGAGATGCGCTTGCTCTGTCGCCTTGTGATGCGCGATGGTATTCGCCGCAAACGCTGGTTCGGCCAAAGTCGGGAGCTTCCCGGCGCGCTGGAACCCGCTGAAACGCTTTTGAATCTCCTCAATCAGGCTGTCGTCAAAATTGCCGGCAACCGTTACGACTGTATTCGTCGGGAGATAGTGCGCGTCAATGTAGCGAATGAGGTCATCCCGCTTCAGGCTGCGCAGGACGTCTTCCGTTCCCAAAATCGAATAGCCGAGCGGATGCGTACTGTAGGTCGCTTTTGCGATCAAATCGTGGACGAGATCGTCAGGCGTATCTTCGTACATGCTGATTTCTTCGATGACCACGTTTTTTTCCTTCTCCAGCTCCTCCGCATCGAATACGGAGTTGAAATACATATCGGCAAGCACATCCAGCGCGATCGGTGCGTGCTGGTCCAGCACCCGCGCATAGTAGCAGGTATACTCTTTGGAAGTAAAGGCGTTTACGTTTCCGCCGATCTCGTCAAAGGTCTCTGCGATTTCTTTCGCAGACCGTGTACTCGTTCCTTTGAAAAACATATGTTCGAGAAAATGGGAAATCCCGTTGTTTTTCTCGTTTTCGTATTTCGAACCGGTCCCCACCCAGATGCCCAACGCAACAGAGCGAACAGACGGAATACGTTCCGTCACAATTCGAAGACCGTTTTCACAAGTATGACGTTGTATCACACAAATCCTCCTCGGTTAATCATCTCTCTATCCGCCCATTTTCAGGACTTGGTTGTAAACACGTCTAACTATAGCAAACTTCTTTTGTCTCCACAATAAATGAACACGTTTTCGCTTCCCGGCAGCTTCACGGCAGACGTCGACTGGAGAGAAGCTCGGATACCGTGACCGGATGCAATCCCTTCTTTTTGGCAATCGTAAGCAGTTGGTCCAGACTTGCCTCCGAGGCCGCTGTCGGGTGCATCAACACGAGCACGCCATTGCCCATCAAGCCGCTGATCTTTTGGATGACAAAGCTGGGAGAGGGCTTTTTCCAATCGACGGTATCTGCCGTCCACATGATTGTCTTCATCTGGTAAGAAGCGTACGCGATTTCTACGACCTGCCTGTTGAACGAACCGGAAGGCGGGGCAAACAAGACAGGCCTCGTGCCCAGCGTCTTGTAAATGATCTCTTGCGTACGGCTGATCTCCTGGTGGATGCGCTGCGTCCCCAGCGTGCTCATGTCGGGATGCGAGTAGGCATGATTGCCGATTTCATGCCCGCGAGCCGCAATTTTTTTCGCTTCTTCCGGATAGCGTTTGACCCATGAGCCATCGAGAAAAAACGTCGTCTTCACTTGGTGCTTCTCCAATGTATCCAGCATCGAATCCAGGTATTCATTGCCCCAGGCTACGTTAATCATGAAGGAAATGGTCGGCTTTTTCGGATTTCCGCGGTAGATGGGCTGCGCGCCGAGCTGGTCGAGCGAGATCGCTGGCGGGACTTCCTTGTAGACCAGCATTTCCGGCCCTGCCACTCCGGTAGCGAGCATCTTTTCCACCGACGCTTCCACGTCCACAAGGCGCCCGTTGTAGCCGGGAATCGCCTTCCACGTCTGATCCACAACAGCATCGACAGGCGCTTCCTCGCGCCCTTCCTTCCATTTCTCGATCTGGGCGCGCAACCGTTCTTTTTCATCCAGGATTTTTTCCGCGGTCACGACCTGATCGTTTTTGACCAAGCTGATGTATTGGTGAATCGGCTGGTATTGCAGCAGTATCGCCATCGCCCCTGCGACAAAGACCGTCACCCACAGCCTTCTCTTTCTTTCAGCCATCCCGGAGCCAGCCCTCCTCTGTGTACGTACAAGTCTCTCTTTGTCCAATGTATGAGCGAGGGGGATGACTTAGACACGCTGGCCAAAAGAAAAAAGCTTCCGTACACGAATTTCTTCGAGTGACGAAGCCTTTTGTTTGTCGTTTATTCTGCTTGAGTCGGTGCCTTGTCGGCTTGTGCTGCGGCTTGTTCCTTGAGCACGGCTTTGCGGGACAGGTTGATGCGTCCTTGATCGTCGATCTCGGTTACTTTCACTTGTACCTTGTCGCCAATCGCTACGACGTCCTCCGTCTTGGCTACGCGTTCCTCAGCCAGTTGGGAGATATGACACAAGCCTTCCTTGCCAGCAAACAGTTCGATGAACGCTCCATACTTTTCTACGCGCTTGACGGTTCCCAGATAAATCTGGCCGACCGCAACCTCGCGAACCAGGTCCTCGATGATTTGCTTCGCGCGCATGTTCGCTTCGTGGTTGATCGAAGCGATGAACACGCGTCCATCTTGCTCGATGTCGATTTTGACCCCGGTTTCTTCGATGATTTTGTTGATGACGCGACCTTGCGGGCCGATCACATCGCGAATTTTCTCCGGGTTGATGGTCATGGTCAAGATCTTCGGCGCGTAAGGAGACAGCTCTTTGCGCGGCTCGGAGATTGTGCTCATCATGTGCTTGAGGATGTGCAGTCGACCTTCGCGCGCTTGCTCCAGCGCTTGCTCCAGAATGTCCCGGTTGATTCCGGAAATTTTGATGTCCATCTGGATCGCCGTTACGCCAGCCTCGGTACCGGCTACCTTGAAGTCCATATCGCCCAAATGGTCTTCCATGCCCTGAATGTCCGTCAAAATCGAGAAGGACTGTTCATCCTTGCTCATAATGAGTCCCATGGCGATCCCTGCCACCGGAGCCTTGATCGGTACCCCTGCATCCATCAAAGCGAGTACGCTCGCGCAAATGGAAGCTTGCGATGTCGAGCCGTTGGACTCAATGACTTCGGAAACCAGTCGGATGGTGTACGGGAACTCGTGCTCGGATGGAATGATCGGCTCGATGGCACGCTCTCCCAACGCTCCGTGTCCGATTTCACGACGGCCTGGCGGACGCAGCGGACGAGCCTCTCCCACGCTGTACGGCGGGAAGTTGTAATGGTGCATGAATCGTTTCGATTCTTCCAGTCCAAGACCATCGAGAATTTGCACATCGCCCAGCGCGCCCAATGTGCAGACGCTCAACGCCTGTGTTTGCCCACGGGTAAACATGGCCGAACCGTGCGTACGGGCCAAAATGCCGACCTCGCTGGAAAGCGGACGAATCTCGTTCAAAGCTCGTCCATCCGGGCGGACTTTTTCTTCCGTAATGAGACGGCGAACTTCGTCCTTGACGATGTTGCCCAACACTTCGCTAATCATTTTCTCCTGCTCGGGATAAGCTTCCGGATCTTGGGCAGCGAAATGCTCCAGCGTCTCTTGCTTGATCGCGTCAATCGCGTCGTAACGCGCCTGCTTCTCTTCAATCCGAACGGATTCTTTCAGACGTGCTTCGGCGAATGCGCGCACAGCCTGATCGACTTCCGGATCGACTTCATGCAGGATGACTTCCATTTTTTCTTTGCCGATCTCGGCTACAATCTGGTTTTGGAACTCCACCAGCTGCTTGATGACCTCATGGCCAGCCATGATCGCTTCCAGCATCACAGCCTCCGGCACTTGGTCAGCGGCTGCTTCCACCATGTTGATCGCTTTGTGTGTACCGGCGACTACGAGGTGAATATCGCTTTTTTCTGCCTGCTCCACAGTCGGGTTGATGATGAACTCGCCATCAATGCGCCCAACGATGACGCCGGCAATCGGTCCTTCAAACGGAATCTCGGAAACGCAGAGAGCGGCAGACGTACCGATCATCGCGGCGATTTCCGGAGAGCAGTCCTGGTCAACCGACAGAACCGTATTGACAATCTGTACCTCGTTACGGAATCCTTCTGCAAAAAGGGGACGGATCGGGCGGTCGATCAAGCGGCTCGCCAAAATGGCTTTTTCGCTTGGACGACCTTCTCTTTTAATGAAGCCGCCGGGAATTTTTCCGACCGCATAGAGACGTTCCTCGTAGTTGACAGTCAGCGGGAAGAAGTCGAGCGCTTTCGGCTCCTTCGAGACTGTCACTGCAGACAGGATTGCTGTATCGCCGTACCGAACCAGAACCGAGCCGTTCGCCTGTTTGGCCATTTTGCCGAATTCCAGCGTCAGCTTGCGGCCTGCCAGTTCAAAATCATATGTACGGTATTGTTGCTCCATGATGCTAGCAGTCCTCCTTTGCGACAATGTGCATATCTACACTTTGTTTTCTACTTGTATGTATTATTTCCTGCCACCATGAAAATTAAATGGTGAGCGTTGGCAGTCTTTTTGGATAATAAAAAAAGCTTCTGTTGAAGCCAATTCCATCGCGCCTGTATCGCATGCTTTGTAGGATCGTGCAGAGAGCCCGACAGCGAAAAGCGCCAAGCTCTCCTACACGATAGAAAAAGCGGGGAGAACCCGCTTTTACAAAACGCTGACTAGCGGCGCAGACCCAGACGGTCTACTACCGAACGATAGCGTTGAACATCTGCTTCACGCAGGTATGTCAACAGGTTGCGGCGTTGACCTACCATTTTCAACAGACCACGACGGCTGTGGTGATCTTTTTTGTGCGTACGCAAGTGTTCGTTCAGGTTGTTAATGTTTTCGGTCAAGATAGCGATTTGAACTTCCGGGGAACCGGTGTCGTTCTCATGAGTACGGAACTCTTGAATCAGTTGAGTTTTGCGTTCTTGAGACAATGCCATCATGACTCACCTCCTTCTTTTCTATCCCGTTAGCCGAGTCTGCCGTCGGTGAGCATCGGACAGCCAAGCTACGGTTTCTGTACAACGTTATGAATTATAGCATATCCTTTCGGGAAAAGCAAAGAGATTCCCTTACGAGATTCCCTCGGCGAATTTTCGCTTCGCCATGTCCACGTCCCGGCCGATTTGCGCGATCAGCGCCTCCACGCCGCCGAATTTCTGCTCTTCCCTGATATAGAAAAGAAATTCCACTTCGACTTCCTTGTCGTAAATGTCACCAGAGAACTCGAAAATGTGTACTTCCAGCGATTTTTCTTTCTTCTCCAGTTCAAACGTCGGTTTGATGCCGACATTCATCACGCCGAAGTAGCTCGTGGAATCCACCGTGAAGCGCACCCCGTACACGCCGTTCTTGCCGATGAGATAAGGCTGTTCGACCCGGACGTTCGCCGTCGGGAAGCCGATCGTGCGTCCGCGCTTGTCACCGTGAACGACCTTGCCGCGCACCTTGTACGGACGACCCAGCAGATGACGCACCTGCTCGACATTTCCGTGGTGGAGATATTCGCGGATGATCGTGCTGCTCACTTTTTCTCCCAATCGATTGACCGGGCTGATAATGTCCAGTCCATAGCGGCCTTTGCTCATTTCCTGCAAGGTATGGGCGGTTCCCATTCCCCTGTAGCCAAACGTGTAGTCGAAGCCGACCACGACATGCCGGCACCCGAGAGGAAGCATGCACTCGGTAATGAAGTCCTCCGGGTAAACCGCAGCAAACCCGATATCGAACTTCATGACATACGTCGTGTCTACCCCCATTTTCTCAAATTGCTCCAGCTTGTCAGACAGCGGAGTGAGGTAGCTCGTATAGCCGCTTTGCCCAAGAACCTCGCGCGGATGGGGATCAAACGTCAGCACCGTGCTTTCCCATCCGTTCGCTTTTGCGGTATCAATCGCCTTTTGAATCACCCGGCGATGTCCGATATGTACGCCATCGAAATAGCCAAGCGCGATCGCGCATGGCGTCGTTTGCACCTCATTTGGTAGTGGATAGGTCAGGGAGATCGTTTTCACGGTTTACACCTCGGCTGGAAAGACTTTTTCTGCTTTGGCGAAAAGCCCTTTGTCCCCATGGCACACGCGATGAATCCCCAGCAGTTCTTCTCCTGCAAACAGGCAGATCAGACTGCCTACCTCGGCGTTGACTCCTGGCAGCGCAGTGGCCAGTCCATTGCGCACCGCCCGGACTCGCTCCGGTTTGACCTGATAGGACGGCAAAAAGGAAATGGCCTGTGGGATGGAGACAAGATGACGGGAGAGATCCTCGCCGTTCGCAGCCCGCTCCTCCAGTTCCTGAAGAGGAATCGCCTCCCCCTCCACGAACGGACCGCTCTTGATTCGCCGAAGCAGCTTCATATGGGCAGGATAACCCAGAGCGCGACCGAGGTCAACACATAAGGTGCGCATGTATGTCCCTTTCGAGCAGGTGCAGGTGAACGAAATATCGACGCTGTCGCCCTTTGCTGTGATCTCATGAAGCGTCAACTCGTACAGCGTCACGTTGCGCGGCTGGCGTTCGACAACGGTGCCTTCGCGGGCCAGATCGTAGAGGCGCTTTCCCTTTATTTTTACCGCGGAATACATCGGCGGCACCTGCGCGATCTCTCCCAAAAACGATTGCAGCACCTGCTCGACGCGCTCCGTCGTAATCGCGGCTGCGTCTACCGGAGCCTGCTCCAGCACTTCTCCGGATGCATCCTCTGTCGTCGTGGAAGAGCCGAGCCGCATGACTACCTGGTAGCGCTTGGGCAGCTCCTGCAAATACTCGACCAGACGTGTCGCGTTGCCTACGCAAATCGGCAGTACGCCCGTCACATCCGGATCGAGCGTTCCGGTATGCCCCACTTTTTTGGTTCCATACAGCCGACGAATGCGCGCCACGACATCGTGGGAAGTCATGCCCGCCGGCTTGTCGATTACCAGCACGCCGTGTGCGTTACTCATCGTGTTTCACTCCTAATGCCGGTTCCAGTGCGTTCCATATGATTTGCTTTGCTTCCGCGATTGTCCCTTTGATGGTGCAGCCGGCAGCTTTGGCATGCCCGCCGCCGCCCAGCTGTTTCGCAATGGCAGACACGTCCACGCGATCGCGGGCGCGCATGCTTACCTTGACGACTCCGGGCTCCGCCTCCACAAAGGAAACGCCCACCTCGACGCCTTCTATGTTTCGGCAGTAATTGACCAACCCGCCTGCATCCTCCCGCTGCGCCCCTTCCGCGGTGAAATCGGCTGTCGACACGCAAAGAGAAGCGACGAGATTCTGGTGAGACAGCTGTAACGTCTGCAAGGCCCGGCGCAAGACTTTGACATGGGCAAACGTGATTTCCTCCAGGCACCGCTCCGCCACTTCGCCCGGCTTCACCCCGTAGGTCAGCAAACGGGCCGCGATTTCCATGACCCGCGGCGTCGTGTTGGAGTAGCGAAAGCCGCCCGTGTCTGTCAACAGGCCGGTATAGATGCACAAGGCGAGCTCTTCGTTGAACGCGATCCCTGCCACTTCTGCCAGTTCAAACAAAATTTCCGCTGTCGCCGCCGCTTCCGGACGGACCAGGTTGACCGTTCCAAACCCGTCGTTGGTCGGGTGGTGATCGATATTCAGCAAAACAGCGTCCGATGCAAATAAAGGCCGCACATCGCCCATCCGTGACTCATCGGCACAGTCTACGGCGATTACGGCCTCGAAGCTTTCGGTAAGCGGTTGTTCGCGCAGATTGCGCAAGCGGTCAAAACGCGGCAAAAAATCAAACTTGGACGGCGTTTCCCCTTCGTTCACCACCACGTACTCTTTTCCCAGCTGCTCAAGCATGAGCACGACTCCGAGAGCAGAGCCGGTAGCATCGCCGTCTGGATTGACATGGGAAAGAACCAGGAAGCGGTCATGCTCCCGGATAAAGCGGGCCGCTTCCTCTACTGCTGCTCGATTAGGATTCATCCTGTTTCTCTCCTTCTGTGGAGATTTCCCGCAGGATCGACTCAATTTTGGTACCGTAGTCAATCGACTCATCCAGCTTGAAAACGAAGTCGGGAATATGGCGCAGCTTGACGCGTTTGCCGATTTCGGTACGCAGGTAGCCTTTGGCTTTTGCCAGTCCGGCCAGTGAGGCTTTGCGCTCCTCCTCGCTGCCGAAAATGCTGACGAATACTTTTGCAAGCTGGAGATCGCTGCTTACTTCTACATCGGTTACGGTGACAAAGCCGACGCGAGGGTCCTTCAGTCCGCGTTGCAGGACGAGGCTCAGTTCTTTTTTGATTTCTTCGCCAATCCGGCTCATTCGTGTTTTGTTCATCTACTCTCACCTCCGCTGGCTGCCTTATTCGTAGTATTCCGTATCGATTCGAATCAACTCCACGTCGGGATGGTTTTCCACGAATCGCACCACAGCCTGCATTTCTTGTTGCAAAAAAGACATTTCATTGGCAACGGCAGCGATACCCAACACGGTACGCTGCCACTGCTCCAGGTAAGCCATCTCCGCTGCGGACACGTTAAAACGGCTCCGCAGCTTGCCGATGAGACTTTTGACGATGGCCCGTTTTTCTTTCAGATTATGGCAAGCGGGCAGAAACAGTTCCATCTGCACCCCTGCTACCATTATGGCTTCACTTCAACCATGACGAAGGCTTCGATCACGTCGCCGACTTTGAGGTCCTGGAAGCGTTCCAGGGTCAGACCGCACTCGTAGCCTGCGTTTACCTCTTTCGCGTCGTCCTTGAAGCGTTTCAAGGTGTCCAGCTTGCCTTCGTAGATCACGATGCCTTCGCGGATCAGGCGAGCGCCCGCATCGCGGCTCAGTTTTCCTTCGGTTACATAGCAACCGGCGATGTTGCCGACTTTGGATACTTTGAAGACTTCGCGGATTTCTGCCTGACCGATGATGTTTTCTTTATAAACAGGGTCCAGCATGCCTTTCAGGGCTTGCTCGATCTCTTCGATTACCGTGTAGATCACGCGGTGCAGGCGAATGTCGATTTTCTCCTGTTCCGCCATGCTGCGAGCATTTGGCTCAGGGCGCACGTTGAAACCGATGATGATCGCATTCGATGCGTTTGCCAGCGTAACGTCGGACTCGGTGATCGCGCCGACGCCAGTGTGAATGATTTTCACGCGGGTACCGTTGACGTCAATTTTTTCCAGAGAGCCGCGCAGCGCCTCTACAGAGCCTTGTACGTCGCCTTTTACGATCAGGTTCAGCTCTTTGATATCGCCTTCCTGAATGTGCTGGAACAGATCGTCCAACGAGACGCGAGAGCTTTCGCGACGCTCGGATTCACGCTGCTTGGCTGCACGCGCTTCCCCGATCGCACGGGCTTTTTTCTCGTCTTCAAACACGTGGAACTGATCGCCAGCCTGCGGTACATCGTTCAAACCGGTAATTTCCACAGGGGTAGAAGGACCTGCTTCTTTCAGACGGCGCCCTTTGTCGTTGACCATCGCACGTACACGACCGTAGGTAGAGCCGACTACGATCGGATCGCCGACGCGCAGCGTTCCTTGCTGTACCAGGACGGTCGCTACCGGGCCGCGGCCTTTATCCAGCTCGGCTTCCACTACCGTACCGCGCGCACGCTTGTTCGGATTGGCCTTCAGCTCCTGAACCTCTGCGACGAGCAGAATGTACTCCAGCAGCTCTTCGATCCCTATGCGCTGCTTCGCAGACAGTGGAGAGAAAATGGTGTCCCCGCCCCATTCTTCCGCAACGAGTCCGTACTCGGTCAGCTCCTGCTTGATGCGCTCGATGTTGGCTTCCGGTTTATCCACCTTATTGACAGCGACGATGATCGGTACGTTAGCTGCTTTCGCGTGGCTGATCGCTTCTACGGTTTGCGGCATGACGCCGTCATCGGCTGCCACCACAAGGATGGTAATGTCGGTAATTTGCGCCCCGCGCGCACGCATGGTGGTAAACGCCGCGTGACCAGGAGTGTCGAGGAACGTGATTTTCTTGCCTTTGATCTCGACCTGGTAAGCACCGATGTGCTGGGTAATCCCGCCTGCTTCCCCCGCCACTACGTTCGTGGAGCGGATGGCGTCGAGCAGCGTTGTTTTTCCGTGGTCGACGTGACCCATGATGGTGACGACCGGCGGACGTTCGACAAGTGTCTCAGGCGCATCCACTTCTTCCAGCGTTTCGAAGTTCGTTTCGTCGATGATGATTTTTTCTTCGACTTCAACGTTGTAGTCGGCGCAAATCAGTTCAATGGCTTCCCGCTCCAGATATTGGTTGATCGTTGCCATGATCCCCAAATTAAACAACTTTTTGATGATTTCCGCCGGTTCCTTGCGCAGCTTCACAGCCAGCTCGTTCACTGTCAGCGACTCGGTAAACGTAATTTTGCTAGGCGTCTCAAGCACCGGACGCTGTGGCTTTTGTCCGCCGCGCTGCTGGTTGTTGCCGCCGCGTCGGTTGTTGTTGCGGTTGTTGCCGCCGCGGAAAGGCGTGTTCTTTTTATTGTCTTCAAACGTCTTTTGCGTTTGCGGGCCTTTTTTGATCTTCTCGCGTTTTTCCAAACCGACATTGGACGGGAGCTTGACTTTGTCTTCGAACTCGTCACCCGTGCGCACTTCGGTTTGGCTGGCAGCTGCCTGTTGCGGAGGGCGCTGCTGGTTTTGCGGTTTTTGTTGTTGGCTCTGTGGGCGTTGTTGATTTTGCGGCTTGCGGTCAGTCGGTTTTGCTGGTTGACTTCTCATATGGTTTGGTCTTCTCTCCTGATTCTTCCCCTGATTTTTTCCATGTTGAGGACTATGCTGATCGGGCTGTTTTTCACTGGTGCTCGCTGGACGATTGCTGCCGGTAGAAACTCCCCCGCGATCGCGTTCTGCATGCTGCTGGGACTGGGATTGTCCTCTGGGTTCGTTGGGGCGTCGTTGATCTTCCGGTTGTTTCGGTTTGGAATCGCCTGGCGTATGGCGCGCCTCCGGCTTGGAGCCGGCACGCAGTTTGGCCATGTGCTCCTCGATCCGCTTGATCGTCCCTTCTTCCATGATACTCATATGGTTTGCTACTTCTATGTTCAAACGCTTTAGCAAATTGAGGATTTCCTTACTGCTCATGTTGTGCTGTTTGGCATATTCATACACACGTGTCTTCAAATAAACTTCACCCTTTCCAAGTTAGGTGAGCAGACGCTGAATGCTTTCAGCCAACTTCCCATCGGTCACCGCCACGGTAACGCGCCCATCTTTTCCGATTGCGTGTCCCAATGAATATCGGTCGCCTGTGGTTACACATGAGACCCCGTAATAGGAACATTTATCCTTGACTTTTTTGGCTGTATTGTCAGATGCGTCCGATGCGAGCAAAACGAGACGGGCCTGACCATTGCGGATCGCCGCGATGACCAATTCCTCCCCGGTCACGATTTTGCGCGCGCGCATCGCAATTCCGAGCAGCTGAGCTGCCTGTGGGATCATCGTCCCATCATCTCCAGCCATTTCTCGCGGAAAGCATCATACTTCTCTTCGGAGATCGACATATTCAGGGCACGTTCCAGCACTTTTTTCCATTTTCCCGATGCGAACGCGTCCGGCTTCAGACAGCTTTCCTGCCGACATACATAAGTACCGCGTCCCGCCGCCTTTCCCGTCGGATCGATGACAATCTCCTCAGCGGGCGTTCGGACGACGCGGATCAATTCCTTTTTCGGAAACATTCCTTGGCAAACGATGCATTTACGCAAAGGGATCTTTTTTTGCTTCATGACTATTCGTTGTCGACTCCTTCATCGCCCTCTGCTTCTTTCGGGTAGGCGATGCCTTCTTGGTCTGCCTGGGACTCGCTCTTGATGTCGATCTTCCAGCCGGTCAGCTTGGCAGCCAAACGAGCGTTTTGTCCGCGCTTGCCAATCGCGAGCGACAGTTGGTAATCCGGCACGATGACACGGGTTACCTTTTCGGCGAGGTTGACATCTACGTGCAGCACCTTCGCCGGGCTGAGCGCGTTTGCCACGTACTCGGCAGGATCTTCGGACCAACGGACAATGTCGATCTTCTCACCCTTCAGCTCCGTCACGATCGTCTGTACGCGCATGCCTTTTGGACCGACACATGCCCCTACAGGATCGACGTCCGGATTGATGGAATGAACAGCGATTTTGGAGCGATCGCCTGCTTCACGAGCAACGGATTTGATTTCAACCACACCATCGTAAATTTCTGGCACTTCCAATTCAAAGAGGCGCTTCAAAAGTCCCGGATGCGTACGGGAAACGACGATTTGCGGTCCCTTCGTGGTTTTTTCTACTTTAATGATGTATGCCTTCACCCGATCTTGCGACTTGAATTCCTCCGACGGCATTTTCTCGGTGATCGGCATAACCGCTTCCGCCTTGCCCAGATCGATGTAGTAATTGCGGGCATCCATCCGCTGAACGACGCCTGTGACGATATCATCCTCGCGCTCGATGAACTCGCTGTAAATCAGACCGCGCTCCGCTTCGCGAATGCGCTGGGTGACCACCTGCTTGGCCGTTTGCGCAGCGATGCGCCCGAAGTCGCGAGGCGTCACCTCGATTTCCACGATATCGTCCAGTCGATAATTCGGATCAATTTCCTGGGCTGCTTCCTGCGAAATCTCCAGACGCGGGTCCAAAACCTCTTCCACCACGTTTTTGCGTGCGTACACGCGAACCATACCTGAATGACGATTTACATCCACCCGCACATTTTGGGCCGAGTTGAAGTTACGTTTGTATCCAGAGATAAGAGCCGCTTCGATGGCCTCAATCAGCACGTCTTTGGTGATGCCTTTCTCTCTCTCAATGGCTTCTAGAGCCTCGATAAAATCGCCGTTCATGACTTTCGTTGCCTCCTCCTTTACTTACCAGCCGGCCGCAAACATCTAAAAGACGATGGCCATGCGTGCCGTGTCAATTTGCTCCTGGGAAATCACGTACGTTTTTTTCGCTTCCTTGACAGTCAATTTGCCGTCTTCGTACGCTATCAGTTCGCCCTCGAACAGGCTTGCTCCTTCTATCGGCTCCTTGGTTGTAATGTGAACATGTTTGCCGACAGCTTTCGTAAAGTCCTTATCCTTGCGCAGCGGACGCTCAGCGCCCGGCGAAGATACCTCCAAAAAGTATGCAGTCGGAATCGGATCTACTTCGTCAAGTTTCTGACTCAGCTTCTCGCTGACAAGGCTGCAGTCATCGATGTCGATGTTGCCAGTTTCATTGTCGATAAACACGCGAAGAAACCAGTTGCTGCCTTCCTTTTTGTACTCGATGTCAACCAGTTCCAAGCCCAATTCGTCAACAATGGGCGTGACCAGTTCGGTGACGATGCCCGTTACCTTGCTCAAGCAAGTACCTCCTTTACGTTTGAACCATGAGGTGCAGCCAGAAAGAAAGAGTGGGTTTCCCCACTCTCGATCTGTCCTGCGTATAAAACCAGTATTTCCAAAAAAATTATAGCATAACAGCCCTCCGTTGACAACCTTTGGATCAGGCTGCCCTGCTGCACGGGCCTAAAACAGCGACAACTGGTTCGATTCCGGCAGACCTTTCAGTGCGCCCTGCTCCTCCAGATACTCCAGAATCGTCTTGGAGATCCGCGAGCGGGACAGCAGGTCTTCCTTGGACAAAAACTCGCCTTCCTCCCGCGCCTGTACGATGCTGATCGCAGCGTTCGTCCCGAGGCCCGGCAAGGCATTGAACGGCGCAATCAGCGAGTCGCCTTTGATCAGGAAGCGGGTAGCATCCGATTCGTACAGATCGACATTGGCAAAGCGGAAGCCGCGCTCCACCATCTCCAGGGCCATTTCCAGCACGGTGAGCAACGCTTTTTCCTTCGGCTGCGCATCGTGGCCCTTGCCTTCAATTTCTTCGATTTTTTGTCGAATCGCTGACGCCCCTTTGACCATCAGCGGGATATCGAAGTCGTCGGCACGGACGGTAAAGTACGTCGCGTAAAATTCAAGCGGGTAATGCACCTTGAAGTAGGCAATCCGCACAGCCATCATCACGTACGCCGTGGCGTGCGCCTTGGGGAACATGTATTTGATGCGCTGGCAAGACTGGATGTACCATTCCGGCACATTGTTCTTGCGCATTTCTTCCTGATCCTCTTCCGGCACGCCCTTCCCTTTGCGCACCGACTCCATGATTTTGAAGGCACGGGACGGCTCCAAGCCTTTGTAGATCAAATACACCATGATGTCGTCCCGGCATCCGATCACATCAGGCAGTTTGCAAATGCCGTTGCGAATCAAGTCCTGCGCGTTGTTCAACCATACATCCGTACCGTGGGACAGACCGGAAATCTGCACAAGCTCGGCAAACGTCGTCGGCTTCGTGTCTTCGAGCATCTGCCGAACGAACTTGGTTCCGAACTCGGGAATGCCAAGCGTGCCCATGTTCGTGCGGATTTGCTCCGGCGTGACGCCCAATGCTTCCGTCGAACTGAAGATGGACATCGTCTTTTTGTCGTCGAGCGGAATCGTTTTCGGGTCGATGCCGGTCAAGTCCTGCAACATGCGAATGACGGTCGGGTCGTCGTGTCCGAGAATATCCAGCTTCAGCAGGTTGTCGTGAATCGAATGGAAGTCGAAATGCGTCGTTCGCCACTCGGACTCACTGTCATCTGCCGGGAACTGGATCGGACAGAAGTCTTCAATTTCCATGTAGTCCGGAACAACAATAATCCCGCCCGGGTGCTGTCCCGTTGTTCGTTTTACCCCGGTGCAACCGTTGACGATCCGGGAAATTTCCGCGTTGCGCAGCGTCAGTCCGCGCTCGTCGGCGTACTTTCTGACGTAGCCGTACGCCGTTTTTTCCGCGACGGTTCCAATCGTTCCCGCCCGATATACGTAGTCCACGCCGAAAAGCTCCTGCGTATACTTGTGCGCCCGCGGCTGGTAGTCGCCGGAGAAGTTCAAGTCAATATCGGGAACCTTGTCCCCCTTGAAGCCGAGGAATGTCTCGAACGGAATGTCTTGCCCGTCTTTCGCATAGCTCGTACCGCACTGCGGGCATTCCTTGTCGGGCAAGTCGAAGCCGGAGGCAATCGAGCCATCCGTAATAAACTCGCTGTGCTTGCAATTCGGGCAGCGATAGTGCGGCGGCAGCGGATTGACCTCGGTGATCTCGGACATCGTCGCGACAAAGGAAGAACCGACCGATCCGCGCGAACCGACCAGGTATCCGTCCTGTAGCGACTTCGTTACCAGTCGCTGCGAGATCAAGTAGATCACCCCGAAGCCGTGCGTGATAATGCTGTTCAGTTCTTTTTCCAAGCGCTTTTCCACCAACTCCGGCAGCGGATCGCCATAGAGCTGCTTGGCCTTGTTGTAGCACATTTCCCGCAGCTCATCGTCTGCGCCCGGAATGATCGGGGTGTACAGCTTGTCCGGAATCGGACTGACGTCGTCGATCATGTCTGCGATCGCATTTGTGTTCGTCACGACAATTTCTTTTGCCACGTCTTCGCCCAGATAGGAGAAAGCCTCCAGCATTTCATCCGTCGTGCGCAAATAGAGCGGCGGCTGATTCCCGGCACTCGGGTCGCCTTTTGACAGCAGGAACACATCGCGGAAAATCTCATCCTGCGGGTTGAGAAAATGAACGTCTCCTGTCGCTACGACGAGCTTGCCCATTTCCTTGCCCATTTCCACGATCATCCGATGGTAGCCTTTCATCGTCTCCAGCGAGGGAATTTCTTCATTGCGAAGCAGCGGCGCGTAATGGTCGAGCGGCTGAATCTCCAGAAAATCGTAAAAGGCAGCGACTTCCCTCAGCTCTTCCTGCGACTTGCCGCGCAGGATCGACTGCATCAGCTCGCCTTCCTTGCACGCCGTGCCAATCAGCAAGCCTTCGCGGAATTTGCTCAACTGACTGCGCTGAATGCGCGGCCAACGGAAGAACGTCTCCACATGCGAACGGCTGACGAGCTTGTACAAATTTTTCAGCCCGGCCTTGTTCTTCACGAGAATGGTCGCATGGAACGGACGGCTGCTCTTGTAATCGGCTTCTTCGTTGCTCTTCTCGTTCAGCTCGGCCAGCGTCTTGATTTCTGCTTCCTTGATGTCTTTGAGCATGTGCTGGAACACGTGGGCGAGCGCGACTGTATCGTCCAACGCACGGTGCGCATTGATCAGCTCGACGTTGAACTTTTTGGCGAGCGAGCCCAAGCGGTAGTTGCGCATTCCTTTGTACAACATCCGCGCCAGGGGAAGCGTGTCCAGAAACGGATTGTTCCAAGGCTCCATGCCAATCCGCTTGGCGCAAGCATTGATGAACGCCTTGTCGAACTCCGCGTTATGTGCGACGAGCACGGCATTTCCGGTGAACTCCTTGAACTTGCGCAGCACGATGTCGAGCGTGTCTTTGCCGCGAAGCATGTCGTTCGTGATCCCGGTGATTTCCGTTGTCTTCGGACCGATCTCCAGTTGCGGGTCAATCAGCTCGGTCCACTGATCGACGATTTCTGCCCCTTTCATTTTCACGGCAGCAATCTCGATAATCGTATGCTCGGCGGCGTTCAACCCCGTCGTCTCCGTATCGAAGACAACGTATTCGGTCGTCTCGTCAATCGGCACGTTGTTCTCGGCATTCAGGTTGTAGACGATGTCGATGCCGTCCTCCACGACGTAGGCCTCCATGCCGAGAATGCACTTCATGTTGTGCTTCTTCGCAATCGAGTACGCCTCGGGAAACGCCTGCACCACTCCATGATCGGTGATGGCAATCGCCTTGTGTCCCCATTTGGACGCGGTGGAGATCAGCGATTTGACCGAAGCCACCGCATCGAGCGCACTCATCGGGGTATGGCAATGCAGTTCGACGCGCTTTTCTTCAGCCTGGTCTTTGCGAATGACCTGCTCGATCTGGTTCAGGTCGTTGGCGTTCATCACCAGCTCGCGCATAAAGGTGTCATGCTGCACGCTGCCGCGCACCTTGACCCACATGCCGTCTTTGAGCGCCTCCAGCATTTTGACGTCTTCCTTGTCGCGGGAGAACATCTTCACCGTCAGCGAGTCGGTGTAGTCGGACACGTTGAAGGTCAGAAGATGGCGTCCGCTACGCAACTCTTTGACCTCCACGTTGAAGACAGTCCCCTGGATGACGACCCGGCGCTCTTCCTCCTGAATCTCGCAGATCGGAACCGGCGCGTCTTTGATTTCGTAGCCGATCATCAAATTGGTGATCGCTTCGGTCTTTTCCGAACCTTTGCTTTCCTGGGCAGCGGCTGTCATGACGACTTCAATCAGTGCGCGCTCTTCCTCGCTGCGCTGCTCGACAAACGCCTGATACGCTTCATCGCTCTCCTCGCCATGGAAGGAAAAGCGCATGGAGCAATCCGTCGCTTTTTGAAAGGCAGCAAGAAGCTCGTGGTCTGCCCGTTTGCGCTTGGCGACTTCTACCGTCATCTCTGTCGGCAAAAACACCTTCACTTCCTGCTGCTCGACCTGCTTTCTGGCAGAACGGAGCGTAACCGCGAGCGAATTGAGGGTCGGCTCCAAACCGGCGACCAAGAGATCCCAATACTGCTGCACCACAAAGTCAAGCTCAGGCTTCTGCCGGTAGCGGAATCTGGCGTCGACTTTGGCCAGGTGGGAAAACGTTTGCGTCAGGCGCTTCGTGAACGCTGCATAGGCTTCTGCGGGCAACAGCTTGGGCAAGGTAAAATGAAAGACCCATTCCTTGTTTTGCTTGTAAAGTTCGAGCTTGTCAATCTGCCCGTCAAGAAAATAACGGTTGATCCATTCGTCAGGCACTTCCATTTGCTTGAGCAACAGAGAGAAGCGCTGTTTTTGCTCTTGTGTCCGGTCCACGGTATTCCACCCTCCCCCAACAAGAAAAAGAGGTACTCCATTGTTTCCAGGGGAGTACCCCGTAAAATTCGACAAAATCTTCCTTCTATCCTGCAACGGACTCGTTGCCAAACAGGGCTGCCCCGGTCTGGTCGACACGAGCTAACATCGCCTTCACTTCGGATACAAGGTTCTCCAGCTTCACGTTCACGGTTTCCCCGTTTCTGCGAACGCGAACTTCGACAGTGCCTTCTTGCACGGCTTTGTCCGATACGGTAATGCGTAGCGGCAGACCGATCAGATCAGCATCCTTGAACTTCACGCCGACGCGCTCAGGGCGATCATCGAACAAAACTTCCACGCCGGCTTTTTGTAAAGCTTCCGCGATTTGTTCGCTGACCTGGCGCTGCTCCTCTACTTTCACGTTGACCGGAATCACATGTACATGGAAAGGAGCGATGGACACAGGCCAAATGATGCCGTTCTCATCGTTGTTTTGTTCAATGACAGCCGCAATCGTCCGCGAGACGCCAATTCCGTAGCAGCCCATGATCATCGGCTGGCTGCGGCCGTTCTCATCCAGGAAGGTGGCCCCGATCGCTGTCGAGTACTTCGTTCCGAGCTTGAACACATGGCCGACTTCCACGCCGCGCGCAAACTTGATCGCGCCGCCCGTGCGCGGGCATTCGTCGCCTTCTGTGATATTGCGCAAATCAGCAAAACGCGAAACGGCAAAGTCGCGGCCCGGCACAACGTGAATCAGGTGGTAGTCGGTCTCGTTTGCTCCCACGATGCCGTCGTACACATCCTGAACGTAGTTGTCCGCGATGATTTCCACTTTTTCGCCGTCAATGCCGACAGGGCCGACAAATCCGGCAGGCGCTCCCGTTACGGAAACGATATCCGTTTCCGTTGCCAGACCGACAAAGGTCGCGTCATACAGATTTTTCAGCTTCACTTCATTCAGCTCGTGGTCTCCGCGCACAAGCACCATTACCAGCTTGTCATCGACACGGTAGAGGAGACTCTTGATAATCTGTTTGGCTTCGATTTTCAGGAACGAAACGAGTTGATCTATGGTTTTGATCCCCGGCGTATGTACTTTTTCACGCGCTGGAGCTTCTTCTGACGGCTTCGCGGATGGTTTGTACACGACTTCCGCCTTTTCCAGGTTCGCCGCGAAATCGCCTTCCTCGGAGTAAGCAATCGTGTCTTCGCCGATCTCACACAGAGCCATGAACTCGTACGTGCCTTTTCCGCCAATCGCGCCTGCGTCCGCTTCGACCGCGCGGAAATTCAGGCCGACACGGGTGAAAATATTGGTGTAGGCGTCGTACATCGCCTGGAAGTTGCGATCCAAGCCTTCCTGGGTCGTATCGAAGGAATACGCATCCTTCATGATGAATTCACGGCAACGAATCAGACCGAAGCGCGGACGCACTTCATCGCGAAACTTCGTCTGGATTTGATACAGATTGATCGGAAGCTTTTTGTACGAATTAATCTCGTCGCGCACCAGGCTGGTAATGACCTCTTCGTGAGTCGGACCGAGCGCAAAGGAGCGGTCGTGACGGTCGCGCAGACGAACCAGCTCGGGACCGTACACATCCCAGCGGCCTGTCTGATGCCACAGCTCGGCTGGCTGCATGGCTGGCATCAGCAGCTCCTGTGCGCCCGCCTTGTTCATCTCTTCACGCACAATGGCCTGGATTTTGTGCAGGGTACGCAGCGCCAATGGCAGGTACGTATAAATACCGGAAGCCAGTTGGCGGGCCATGCCGGCGCGGAGAAGCAGCTTATGGCTGGCAATCTCCGCATCCGCAGGCACTTCCCGCAAGGTAGGAATCAACATTTGACTTTGCTTCAACACGTGCGTGTCCTCCTTATGCCTCGTCAGCAATCAACGATCATCAACCTACTTCGGTTGGATTCTTTTTCTCGTTGACCATTTCGTTAATTTCCTTCATCAGTTCTTCAAACAGTTCGTTTTCTTTTACTTTCCGAACAATGACACCATTGCGGAAAATCAAACCTTCGCCGTTGCCGCCCGCAACGCCGACATCCGCTTCGCGCGCTTCTCCCGGCCCGTTTACCGCGCAGCCCATGACCGCTACTTTCAACGGCACCTTCAAACTGGAGACGGCATCCTCCACTTTTGTGGCAAGGCCGATCAAATCGATCGCGCAACGGCCGCAGGACGGGCATGAGATGACGACAGGATCGTTGTTGACGATATCGAGGCTGCGGAGAATTTGCTTCGCCACCTTGACTTCTTCGACCGGGTCTGCTGTCAGCGATACACGGATCGTGTCGCCGATGCCCATGGACAGCACGGTACCGATCCCGACGGAAGACTTGATCGTGCCCGAAAACTTCGTTCCCGCCTCTGTCACCCCTACGTGCAGCGGATAGTTGCGTTTTTGCGCCATCAACGAATACGTCTGGATCATGGTCGGCACGTCGGAAGACTTCAGGGAGATGACGATATTATCGTAATTCAAGTCCTCCAAAATTTCCACGTGGTCCATCGCGCTCTCCACAATCGCTTCCGGCGAAGGGTAGCCGTACTTCTCCAGGAGCCTTCTTTCGACGGAGCCGGAGTTCACGCCGATGCGAATGGGGACATTGCGCTCGCGGCAAGCTTCGACCACGCGCTTGGTTTTTTCCTTGGAACCGATGTTTCCGGGATTGATCCGGATTTTATCAATGCCGCTTTCCAGCGCAATCAGTGCCAGCCTGTGGTCGAAATGGATGTCGGCAACAAGCGGCAGCGGGGAGCGCTCCTTGATTTTTTTGATGGCGCGGGCTGCGTCTTCATTGATGACGGCCAGGCGGACAATTTGGCAACCGGCATCGTGAAGTCTTTGAATCTCGGCCAGTGTCTTCTCTACATCACGCGTGTCTGCTGTCGTCATCGATTGGATTACTACGCTTTTTTGGCCACCGATTTGCACGCCTCCCACAAAAACCGGTTTCGTCTCCTCGCGCTTGTACATTTTGCACCATCCTTTAATTTGTCTGTTTTCCATTCCACATGAATGTACGTTATTGAGAGAACAATCGTTGCAGATCGTTCCAGGTTACGACCAAAATCAACAGCATCAAAAAGGCGAAGCCGAGAAAATGCACCATGCCTTCCTTGTGCGGATCAACAGGACGTCCGCGCAGCGCTTCGACCGCGAGAAAAGCCAGTCGACCGCCGTCCAGGGCCGGAAGCGGCAGCAGATTGAACAGACCCAGGTTGATGGAAAGAACGGCCGCCCATTTCATCAAAATGGCCATCCCTTGCTGGGCGAACTCTCCCGTCATCTTGAAAATCCCCACGGGACCGCTCAGGTCGTTCAGCCCTACAGCGCCGGTAAAGAGCATCCCCAAGCTTTTCAAGATCATCGCCGTGAATTCATAGGTGGACACCGCACCGTATTTCAACACTTCTCCCGGTGCATACGTCACCGGGTTCGTCACCATGATTTTTCCGACGTTGTTCTCGTCTTTTGCTACTTTGACCAAAACGGTGCTGCGCTGTCCGTTTCGCTCGTATTCCACCTTCATTTCCTTGTCTGGCGATTGGCTGATGATCTGGACGATTTCCTTCCAGGAAGCCACTGGCTGCCCTTGGATGGAAATAATTTTGTCTCCTTGCATCAGACCCGCCTCGGCGGCCGGACCGTTTGCGATGACCTCGCCCAGATACGGGATGTTTTTGGGCACCCCGTACAGCAGCCCGATCGCGATGAACAGGACAAACGCCAGCAGGAAGTTGGCAAACGGCCCGGCAAAAATGGCCCAGAAGCGCTGTGAAACCGTCTTGCCTTTGAACTGTCTGTTCAGCGGCGCGATCTGCACCTCTTGTCCATCCTTAACCAGTTGCGCCTGGGGATGAACAGCAAACTGGCGCTCTTCCCCGGCCACCTCCACGACGATATACAAATCCTTCTCCAGGTCAAACCGCACGACCGTACCTGTAATGGCGCGCGGAGAAGCGTTCCTCGGCCCATCCAGCAAAAAATGGGTTACCTTTCCTAATGCATCCCGCTCCAGGCTTACTTCCATGTGCGGCTTCAACATATCCATCTCGGGGTCTTCGCCGGCCATGCGGACCATCCCCCCGATCGGCAGGAGGCGTAGCGTGTATTCCGTCTCTCCCCGCTTCACGCGAAAAATTTTTGGGCCCATTCCCAGCGCAAATTCGCGGCACAAAATCCCTGCTCTTTTTGCCAAAAGAAAATGTCCCAGCTCATGCACGAAAACGAGCGCACCAAGAACGACGACGATCGCGAGAATTGATTCAACGGAATCCATGTTGGGAAAAGGCAAGTGAACAGCCACCTTTCATTGGAGTGTCTAGATCCAGTTTTCTTATACGGTCGTAAGCGCATGCGTGCGCGCCCACCGATCAGCTGCAAAAATTTCTTCCAGGTCGGGAGTATGTACGCCCTTATGAGCCTCGCACGTCTGTCTGACGACCTTTTCGATATCGAGGAAGGCAATCGCTCCCTTGAGGAAAAGATCGACAGCCACTTCATTGGCCGCGTTCAGGACAGCGGGATACGTTCCTCCCGCCTTCCCGCACTCATATGCCAATTGTAGCAGAGGATAGCGCTCAAAATCCATCGCTGCAAAATGAAGCGAGCCGATTTTGACCAGGTCAAGCGGTTCTGTACGCAGATTTTTTCTGCCGGGATAGCTCAGGGCGTACTGGATCGGCACTTTCATATCCGGTGTGCCCAGTTGTGCCATCACGGCCCGGTCTTTGTATTCTACCATAGAGTGAATAATACTTTCATAATGCAGCACGCAGTCAATTTTTTCATAGGGCAAACCGAACAGCCAGTGGGCCTCGATGACCTCGAAGCCTTTGTTCATCATCGTAGCGGAATCAATGGTGATTTTGGCGCCCATGCTCCAGTTCGGATGCGCGAGCGCCTGCTCTACCGTCACTTGTTGCAGCTCCTCGCGGCTCAAATGGCGAAAAGAGCCGCCTGATGCCGTCAAAATGACGCGCGCCACATCTTCGGCCCGCTCTCCCTGCAAACATTGAAAAACCGCGGAATGCTCGCTGTCCACGGGGATGATGGCCACGCCCTTTTCCTTCGCCCGCTTCATGACGACCGGGCCTGCGCTCACCAGCGTTTCCTTGTTCGCAAGCCCGATTGTTTTTCCTGCGTCGATCGCAGCGAGCGTGGGCGCCACCCCTACACTGCCGACCACAGCAGTCATGACCAGGCTGGCAGCTTCATGGCGAGCTACCAGTTCAAGTCCCTCTCGTCCGCACACAATCTCCGGCTTGTATCCGCTCCCCAGTCGTTCCCGAAGCTGGACGGCCGCCTGCTCGTTCCCCACCGAAACAAGCTCAGGGCGAAACGTTTCAACCTGCCGGGCGAATAGCTCCACATTCGTCCCTGCCGCCATGGCAACGACAGAAAATTCCTCGGGATGCTGTTCCACCACTTCCAGCGTGCTTGTTCCAATCGAGCCGGTTGAACCCAAGAGCGCTATTTTTTTCACTGATTTCACCCTCTATATCTCTTCTATATGCACCAGGTTTCAGACGATACCTAGCAGATGCAAAATCGGAAAGACAAGCAAAAAACTGTCAAAACGATCTAGCACGCCGCCATGTCCGGGAATGAGCTGTCCGGAATCTTTTACGTGAAAATGGCGCTTCAACGCCGACTCTATCAGGTCGCCCAGCTGCCCGCCAATCCCGGCTACCAGCGCGATCAGAAGCGCCTGGCCGAATGGCAAGCTGCCGATGCTTGCGTTGATGACGATGACGACCAGTATGGCCGCTCCCAAGCCGCCCAGCGCGCCTTCGACCGTTTTGTTGGGACTGATTTCCGGCCACAGCTTGCGCTTGCCGATCGCTTTCCCGACAAAATAGGCCCCCGTATCCGTCGACCAGATCGCTGCGATCACCAGCGCGGTGAGCATCAGTCCGTCGGGCAGATTGCGGACTGCGGCCATGTATGTAAAACCGAAGCCTATGTATAACGCCCCCACCAGCGTAAGGGCGACGTGTTCGATGTGAAACTGATTTTTCCGCAAAACGGAGTAAATCAACAAAAGCAGGAGGACAGGCAGCATCAGATCCGGCATGCTGATGCCAAGCCATTCCGAAAACGCGAGCGACGGCCAGAGCAAGCTGACCACGAGCGCGTAGCCGAGTATTCCTGCCACATGGAACGGCTGAATCCCAGCCATCCGCATAAATTCAAAATGGCCTATGACGGCCAGCAAAAACACCAATAGTGAGTACCAGGCTCCACCAAGGTAGATCAAAAAGAGAAAAGCCGCTCCACCAATCAAGCCTGTTATGATTCGTTGCTTCAACTGATTCCACCTCTCGGCTATACCGCCCCGTAGCGACGAGCTCGGCCTTGGTATTCCACAATCGCTTGATAAAAGTGTTCACGGGTAAAATCAGGCCAGAGCACTTCCGTAAACCACAATTCCGTGTAAGCCAACTGCCAAAGCATAAAGTTACTCAAGCGAATCTCTCCACTGGTGCGTATCAAGAGGTCAGGGTCCGGAATATCGCTTGTATACAAATAACGGGAAACGGCTGCTTCATCCAGATCTTCCGGATTCAGCTCCCCCGCTTTTACTTTCGATGCCAGCGCGGAAAACGCTTTGACGATTTCGTCGCGGCCTCCGTAATTCAAGGCAAAACACAATTGAAGACCTTGATTCCCCTGCGTGCGTTCCTCTGCCTCTTGCAGAGCCGCCAACGTATGCGCCGGCAGCTTTTCCTTGCTGCCGAGCATGCGAATGCGCACGTCTCGTTCGATCAATTCATCCAATTCTGTCGACAAAAATTCCTGCGGAAGCTTCATGAGAAAATCGACTTCTTCCCGTGGGCGCTTCCAATTTTCCGTAGAAAACGCGTACATGGTCATGTAGCGCACGCCGATCTCGTCAGCAGCCTTGACGACTTCCTTTACCGTTTTCATGCCTGCTCGATGCCCGGCGACCCGGGGTAAATTGCGCATATTGGCCCAACGACCGTTGCCGTCCATAATCACCGCGACATGCTGCGGGACTTTTCCGGAACGATCCAACTCGGCTGGTACCGATTGTTTTTCCTTGCGGCTCCATTTGCGCGCCAGATGTTCTAACATAAAGTGTTCCCCCGTAATGAGAGATATAGACGTACATCCCCCTCAAATGAGGGGGATCGTCCTAAAATTATACTTCCAGGATGTCTTTCTCTTTGTCTTTTACGATCTTGTCGACTTCCGCAATGAACTTGTCCGTCGTTTTTTGGATAGTTTCCTGATAACGGCGGGATTCATCCTCGGAAATGGTCGCAGCCTTTTCCAGCTTCTTGATTTCATCATTCGCGTCGCGGCGGATGTTGCGGATGGCCACCTTCGCTTCTTCGCCACCTTTTCCAGCCAGCTTCACGAGCTCTTTGCGGCGCTCTTCGGTCAGCGGCGGAATGACCAGACGGATAATCACCCCGTCGTTGGATGGAGAAATTCCCAGATCAGACTGTTGCAGCGCACGGTCAATTTCCTTCAGCGCCGTTTTGTCCCACGGCTGGATGGTCAGCATGCGCGGCTCCGGAACGCTGATGTTCGCAAGCTGGCTGATCGGGGTTGGCGTACCGTAGTAATCCACCAGGACACGATCCAGCATCGCCGGATTGGCACGGCCTGCGCGAAGGCTGGACAAGTCTTTTTTCAAAGCGAGGATCGCTTTATTCATCCGATCTTCCATGTCTTTCAACACTGTTTGTGGCATGATTATTCCCCCTTCACTAGAGTACCGATTTTATCGCCCATTACTGCCCGGCGAATATTGCCTTCTTCGGAAATGTTAAACACGATGAGTGGAATGCTGTTATCCATGCACAAGCTCGATGCCGTCGAATCCATCACGCCCAGCCCTTTGTTGAGGACTTCCAGGAACGTCAGCTTGTCGTATTTCTGCGCATTCGGATCCAGGCTCGGGTCAGCGGAATAGACCCCATCGACCTTGTTCTTCGCCATCAGGATGACCTCTGCTTCGATTTCAGCAGCACGCAGGGCAGCCGTTGTATCTGTAGAAAAATAAGGGTTACCCGTTCCGGCGGCGAAAATAACCACGCGCATTTTTTCCAAATGGCGAATGGCGCGTCGGCGTATGTATGGCTCCGCCACCTGTCGCATTTCAATCGAGGTTTGTACACGAGTCGGGACGTTCACTTTTTCCAACCCATCCTGCAAGGCGAGTGAGTTCATAATCGTGGCCAACATCCCCATGTAGTCGGCAGTAGCCCGATCCATTCCTTTGGAGCTTCCGGAAAGTCCGCGCCAGATGTTGCCCCCGCCGACGACTACGGCGACTTGTACACCCAATTCTACGATTTCTTTGATCTGGTTCGCTATGGAGAAGATTACCTTCGGGTCGATTCCGTACCCGAGGTCCCCCGCCAGTGCTTCCCCACTCAACTTTAACACAACCCGTTTATAGGCAGGAAGTGGCATGTGAAACGGCCTCCATTCATGAATCATTCTCTGTGCCTCGTCTGCATTCCTTCTGAAAAGCTTCGGCACACATTGCTTTTTACGTGCAGGAGAGTTTCACATGTCGTGAAACTCTCGCTTTGAAAATAGGGAACACGAAGGTGTTCCCTATACCTTTATTACTGCTTATTCACTTGAGCCATTACTTCGGCTGCAAAGTCTTCTTGCTTCTTCTCGATTCCTTCGCCTACCTGGAAGCGAGCGAATTCTTTCAGCGTAGCTCCTGCTTCTTTCAGCAGAGCGGATACTTTCTTGTCCGGATCTTTTACGAATGGCTGCTCAACCAGCACGTATTCTTCGAAGAATTTGGAGAGGCGGCCTTCCACCATTTTCTCCACGATG
This sequence comes from Brevibacillus sp. SAFN-007a, assembly GCF_051967035.1. Lineage (NCBI taxonomy): Bacteria > Bacillati > Bacillota > Bacilli > Caryophanales > Paenibacillaceae > Brevibacillus > Brevibacillus sp. SAFN-007a. Next base: position 62,970 of record NZ_JBQCKK010000006.1, read on the forward strand.
TTAGCAGGCTTGCCTTCCGCCAGTGCCTGGTTTTTCAAAACTTCGCGCTCGCGATCGATCTCTTCTTGGGAAACCTCTTCACGGTTGGCGAAGCGAGGGTTGGAAGCCGCTGCGTGCATACCCAGATCTCTTGCCAGCGCTTCGTTTTGTGTGCCTTCCAGCGTTACCAGCACGCCGATTTTACCGCCCATGTGCAGGTAGGTACCGAATACGCCGTTGTCGGATTTCTCGGATACGGCAAAACGACGCAGGGAGATGTTTTCGCCGATCGTTGCGATTTTTTCGTTGATGACATGTGCCAGTGTGTCGCCAGCACCTTTGAACGGTTGCTCCAGCGCTTCTTCTACCGTTGCAGGACGTTGCGATACAACGTGCTCAGCAATGTCTTTGACGAGCTCTTGGAATTCAGGGTTTTTCGCAACGAAGTCTGTTTCGCAGTTTACTTCTACTACTGCCGCCACATTACCAGCAATCGCTGTCGCTGTCAAACCTTCCGCTGCAATACGGCCGGATTTTTTCGCCGCTTTTGCGATACCGCGCTCACGGAGCAGGTCAATCGCTTTTTCCATATCGCCTGCTGTTTCTTCCAGCGCGCGTTTGCAATCCATCATACCTGCGCCTGTACGCTCACGCAGTTCTTTAACCGCTTGTGCACTAATTGCCATTGAGTGAAACCTCCTTGGAAAGTTACAATCTACAAACTCCAAATGTCTTTTGAAGAAAAAAAGGGTGGACGGGGGCTCTGACACCCTCAGTCCACCCTTTTACACACTTGCTTACGCAGTTGTTGTGGCTTGTTGCTCTGTGCCTTGGTTGCCTTCCAAGAGAGCGTCTGCCATTTTGGCAGTGAGCAGTTTGACAGCGCGAATGGCGTCATCGTTACCTGGGATCACGTAGTCGATCTCATCCGGATCGCAGTTAGTATCTACGATTGCAACGATTGGGATACCCAATTTGCGAGCTTCTGCAACAGCGATGCGCTCTTTGCGAGGATCGATAACAAACAGAGCGTCTGGCAATTTATCCATGTGAGCGATACCGCCGAGGAATTTTTCCAGGCGTTCCATTTCTTTGCGCAGAACGATAACTTCTTTCTTAGGCAATACTTCAAAAGTACCGTCGTTTTCCATGCGTTTCAGCTCAGCCAGGCGAGCGGTACGTTTTTTAATGGTTGTGAAGTTTGTCAGCGTACCACCCAACCAGCGTTGGTTGATGTAGTAGTGACCTGTGCGTTCAGCTTCTTCTTTTACGGATTCTTGTGCTTGTTTCTTCGTACCAACGAAGAGCACTTTTCCGCCTTCTTGCGCGAGTTCACGCACGAAGTTGTACGCTTCCTCTACTTTTTTTACGGTTTTTTGCAGGTCGATAATGTAGATGCCGTTACGTTCGGTGAAGATATAGCGAGCCATTTTCGGGTTCCAACGGCGAGTTTGGTGACCGAAGTGCACACCAGCCTCGAGCAGTTGTTTCATCGAAATTACTGCCATATTTCACACCTCCTTCAAAAAGTGGTTTTTTTGATGCCTACCTCCGCCTCACCGCATCTTCCAAGCAATTCTGCCAGTGGCAGCACCATTGCCGGAATTGGTAGACGTGCGATTTCAACACCGTAAATGAATATATCATATGGGTGTTTCAATTGCAACAAACGAATTCCATTATTTTTTGCAAAAAATACCGCCTTATTTTTTCGGCGGTGTCGTGATAAGCTGGGCGATCTCCTTCTCCGAGACAGGCAGCGAAACTTGGTAAGTCCCTACCCGGATGCGGTTCAGCTTGTCCATGGCCCGCAGCTGCTCCACAAACTTGTTGTTTTCCGGCAAAATGCCTTCCTTGACGAGCGTTGCGGCCACTCCTTCCGCCGTCGCCTTGTACGGCACGGTAAAGGAGAGGGTTTTCTTCGCAGGCTCGGCAGCAGGCGATTGTGGCGCAACAGCCTTGGCTGGCGGTGCTGCTGGCGCGACACTCTGGCTGGACGGCTCAGCGGCAGGAGCAGGCTGTGCTGTGCTCTCCCCGCTCGGAGCTGTCGCTTTGCTTGTCGCAGTCGCTTTTGGCGGGTCGGTCAGCGGCGTTTTCGTCTGCTGGACCTCAGGCGATGTCGGAGCTGTCGGAGCCTTGGGAGCGCCCGGTGCAGGCTGGATGTCGACCTTTTTTTCTTCCTGCCATTGCTTGTATTCCTCCGGCGTGAGGACGACCATTTGCAGAGCGGTTGCCGCCCGCTTGATTTCTTCTTCGCTGAGCGCTGCCTGTGGCGCCTCGTTTTTCGGTACGATCAGACCGATGATCGAAGCAGCCACAAGCAAGCCTGCCCCGAACCCGAATAACAGTTCTCGTCTACGCATCGGCAAGACCTCGCTCGTTTTTGTGCGCCAGCGCGAAAATCAGGTCGATTTCCCCTCTGCCAGCGCCCAGTCGTTTGGCGATCTCGTCAGGAGAAAGTCCCTCCCGGCTCAACTCGAACACGCGTCGATAGCGCTCGCGCAGAGCCAGCATATCAATCTCCTCTTCCGCAGGCTGCGCTCCGCTGGCCTGCGGTTGTTTGCCAGCGACGGCCGCTTGCGCGCTTGCGCTCCCTTGTTGTTCCAACTGCTCGACCCTCTTTTTCAGAGATTCGATTTCGCGAAGCAAATCAGCCCTTGCTTCTTGCCATTCGGCAGAAAGAAGGGCGGTCTCCTGCTTGACCTGCTTGCTTAACCGTTGCAGGCATTTTTTTGTCTCTGCCTGGTCTGCCAGTCGCTGAGCCGGCAGGGCGGCAGCATCGTCCGGCGACTTTCTTTGCAGGAAAAAAGCAAGCAACATGATGATGATTCCTGCTCCGATCAGAATGAGATACACGTGCTCCATAGTGGCCACCTTTACTTCTGGCTTGTCTGTCTTTTCCTATTTATAAGGAAATATCAATAAAGCGCCCGCGCATGGGATCTCGCATGAAGACAGCGGAAGGGGAGCTGTGCTCGTTGGCCGCGGCGTTTTTGGCTTCGGCAGACGCGCTGTGCGCTGCTTCTTCCTGCTTCTGCTGTTGCCGCTGCTCGCGCCCGCGAATCTGATTTTCCTGCGTCTCATCGACATTCGCCGGACGCTGGCGCATATGGGCGTCCAGGTCTTTGCGCTGTTCGATCATCGCCTGTGTTTCGTGCATGGATCGCTGTAGCTGTTGTTCCTGAATGCGACTGACCTCTACCGTGCGCGGCAACGCCACTTGCAATTCAACCGCTTTCAAACTCATCCAGCCCCACTCCCTTCCTCGTCTTCCGAATCAAAACGCGGCTTTTAGATGAGGGTTGCCGTACTGATTTCCCCATCGAGAACGATAAATCGCGTCCGTGCGTACTCGTGCTTGATGAAATGCACCAGCTTGCCGAAGGTCATCTTGATCCCCGGGTACATGACATGGTACGCCTCCACGGCGGCAGGCCCTTCCCCTTTCAGTTCGTTCTCCAGGTCCTTCCGCCTTGCTTCGAGCTGCTTGCATTCCTTTTCCAGGACGATTCGCGTATTGGTCAGCTTGATTTGCATCATCCGCTTCTCGGCTGTCAGTTCCTTGCCCGTCTGCAAAAGTTGATTGATTACGCTCAGGCCCTGATCGGTTTTGCGTAAATTTTCATACACGTGTTGCAGCTCTTTCTGAATGTTGGCAAGCTCCTGACGCAACTCCGGCTTCACGCCTACCTCCAAAACGGTAGGCGTTGCACTGCTGTTGCCGAACACGCGAGCGACAATTTTTTCTCCCGCCTGCAAGACTCCTCCGATGATAATGCCTTTCGGGCCTTTGCAAATAATTTGCTTCCCTGCCCGCACGGTAGAAAACATGATGCTTTGTGACACGATCACCTGATGGCCGGCCGTCACGTTCGCATTCTGGATAAACGAGGTGCGAATGTCCTTCCCTGCGACGATCACGCCTTTGTCCTGGGCCACGATACCGCTTTTGATCTCAATCGACCCGTCCGCGTACAGTTCGGCTCCTTCCACGCTTCCCAACACGCGAATATCGCCAGATGCCTTGACCCGAAATCCATTCAATACGTTCCCGCGAATGACCACCGTTCCCACAAAATCAATGTTGCCTACACCAAAATCGACATCCCCGTTCACTTCAAAAACGGGAAAGACGTTCAGTCTGTCCTGGTCAGTAAAGGAAACTTGTCCATCAATGGCAGCGTAAACCATCGTACGCTCCTTGTTGTGCACGACATTTTTGCCGGGCTTGATGTTGATTTCCTTGCCTGCTTTGGGAGCGATGGGCTCTCCGGTAACTGCCGTCCCTGGCGTTCCAGGGGTAGCTGGCGTTTTGCGGGCCAAAAGCTGTCCTTTTGCGACATTCGGTATACTGGTGATATTATAATAATCGACTCGGCCGTCTTCCATCTCTTTTGGCCCGTCCGTGGCAGCAACGGTTTCCAAATAGGGGTACTCGATAAAAGCATCGGTTCCGTCAACCGGAGCCACGCCTCGCGCAATCGTGACGCGAGCGTTCGCGTACTTCGCAGGGAATGTACATAGCTCCCGCACGACTTCACTGAGGATGCCCACCTTTACGTTGCTCGCTTGCAGCGCCGTGTAGACGTCCGCTTCCGTAAGGACAATGTTGTCTAGGTCTTCTTCCCCCACTTTGAGCACGATTTCTGCCTCTAGTTTATCTGCTGAGATTTTTACCTCTAGTCTTGCATTCCCGATCCCTTCCATACATTCTACCCCTCTCAAGCTTGGGTACTTTACGTTTCCATCAATTGCGACTTCCATCTCGACAAAGCGGAACGAAGCCGGAACAGCGCCTTGGAATGAAGCTGGGAAATCCGTGAAGGCGATAAGCTCATGATTTCAGCAATTTCGGACAGCGTCATCTCCTCGAAGTAAAACAAGGAGACCACGAGCCTTTCCTTCTCGGGGAGCTTGTCGATTACACCGACTAACACTTCTTTCAAGCTGCCAACTTCGGCTACCGTTTCCGGCCGCGGAGTCAGTTCGTCCACAATGTAGGAATGTCTTGCCGTCTTTTGCTCATCCTCTTCCCCTACTGCCTCGTCAATCGAAACCATACTGGCCAAAGAGGTTTCCACAAACACCTGCTGCAACTCTTTTTCGCTTATTCCAAGATAGTCGGAAACTTCCTGATCGGTTGGCATTCGCAGCATTTTTTGTTCCAAAGCGGTGTACGCTTCTTCGATTTTTTTGGCCTTGTCCCGAACCGTGCGAGGGATCCAGTCATTTTCACGCAGGCCATCAATCATGGCTCCGCGAATGCGCCACATGGCATAGGTTTCGAATTGCAGTCCCCGCGTATGATCGAATTTGGCCAAAGCATCCAGCAACCCAAATCGTCCGTAGCTGATTAAGTCATCCTTGTCCACATTCGCCGGCAGATTGATGGCCAGCCGATTGGCCACCTTGTCCACCAACGGCAAAAATTTTGTGATGAGATCAACTTCCGCCTCGCGACTGCCCTCTTGCTTCCACATGACCCATTTATCGAACTCTTTTGCTTTTTCTTGACTGGTTAGCCGTGCCACGAATTAGTCACCAACCTTTACTCATCTGTTAAGCGTCTAACGACCTCTGCAACGGTGGCTGGATTCTCTGTAGGAGGTACCGTCTCCAGCTTGGTGAAGGAGAGCGGACTAAACGCTTCGTCCGCCGCTTTTTCAACCGCTTGTTCTGTTTTCGTCTCCGCCTCGCCCTCCGCCAAAGGCGCGCTGGACGGCTTCGGTCCTTCGATTACAGAGGAGCCTGCTGGCTGTGTGACGAGTCCCAGAACAAAGCGGACCGGAAAAGCGGCCAGGAAGAAGATCACAAAAGCAATGCCGGCCCGCTCCAAGGAGACCAGCCAAACATTACTCGCAAGCGCCGTGCAAAATGTGATGACAAACGCGAGCAACCCCATGCCTGCATTGATCCAAATGGTTCCCAACATTCTTATACTTCCTTCACACCTTGATTTACCGTACGGATTTGAAGAACTCCATTGGTGGCATCCATCTCTATCGTCCGACCGCAGTTTCCCCCTGTATCTTCTGCCACGATTCGAATGTGAGCTTCCTTCAAAGCCTGTTTGCAAGCCTCGACATTTCTAGGCCCAATCCGCATCGTGTCGCTGTTCCCCAAAAAAGCGAACATTTGCGCTCCGCCCGCCAATTTGGCAACGATATTCCGGGTTTGGGCACCCGCTTTTTCCATTAACTCGATCAGGTGGGGAATCGCTGTATCCGCGTATTTCCCGACCGTCACCTCCCCGCTTTTCGCCAGCGAGGACTCCGGGAGCATAACATGTGCCATCCCGGCAATTTTATGGATATGATCGTAGAGGACAACCCCTACGCAAGAACCTAGACCCGTAGTTCGTAGCTTGCTCGGTGGCTTTGCCACACCGAGGTCGGCCATGCCTATCTTAATGATCTCCATCGAACGGAACCCCTAATGAACGAAATAGAATAGGAAGCGATTCAGGATCAGGGATCAGGAAAAAGTTCCCTTTGACTTTTTCGTTGCCTTCGAAAAAGGCTGTGTCAATCGTGAGGGCAAAGTCACCCGCTTGACCCAACGCTATCAGTCCGTAGCTGAGAATCGCTCCAGCCATATCCACAGCGAGCGCAGGTACCGAAGGCTGCAGGTTGAGCTGCGTGAAATCTGCCAATGAGGAGAGATAGGACCCGGTCAAAATATTGCCGATCTCGTGAAGAGCTGAGACTTCCAGCTCTTCCCATTCGTAGACATCCTTGTCGATCCCCGTAATTTGTTGCAGCAGATGTCTTGCAGAATCCAGATCGAGAATGAAAAACATGTTTCCCGGGCAATCGCCTTCCACTCGTAAAAAGACGGTAACGACCACCGCTTCCGCGCCACCGACACAATCCGCCACTTCGTCAAACGGGATAATGCTGACCTGCGGCACTTTCATGTCGATCTCTTTTTGCGTCAGCTTGGAGAGAGCCGTTGCAGCATGTCCTGCACCGATGTTCCCGATTTCTCGCAGCACATCAAATTGGAAATCCCCAAACTTTGTGAAATAGCCCATCTCGCTTACCCCTCAATTGAGTCTAGCTGTTTGATTTCCTCTGTGCTCAATACTTTATCGAGATTCAACAAAATCAAAAGTCGTTTGTCCAGCTTCGCTACTCCGCGCAGATAAGCGGCTTCTACGCCTCCCACCACTTCCGGCGGCGGCTCAATCGCATTGACCGGGATGTCAATGACATCGTTGGCTGCATCGACAATCAGGCCGACTTCCAGTTCGCCTACGGCAACGATAATGATGCGGGTCGATTCGGAGTAAAGGCTTTCCTCCAACCCGAACCGATTGCGAAGGTCAATGATTGGGGTGACCACTCCGCGCAGGTTGATAACTCCCTTGACGAACGCAGGCGTGCGCGGAACACGGGTGATGTGTTCCAGCTTTTCGATCGATTTCACCTGGTTGACTTCTACCCCGTACTCTTCGTCCTTCAACCGAAACACAATCACTTTGACTTCGCTTACGATTTCTTTTTGATCGAGCATGTGGCTGCCCCTCCCTCTACTTAATCAGTGCGTTGCAATCAATGATGAGAGCGACCTGTCCGTCTCCCAGGATTGTTGCACCCGAAATGGCAAAGACGTTGACCAGGTACTTGCCAAGCGATTTGAGGACGATTTCCTGTTGCCCGATAAAGGAATCCACAACAAGCCCGGCCATTTTTTCCCCTTTGCGAACGATGACAACTGCTACTTCATCGTCTTGCTCCGATCCGTTGTCCGGTACCTGGAAAATGTCCTGCAAGGAAACAAGCGGAACGACGCGGCCCCTGAAGTCGATCACCTTCTGACGATGCGCCATCATAATCTGGTCTTTCTTGAACACAGCCGTTTCAATAATGGAGGAAAGCGGCACCGCGTACTTCTCGTCTTTCACCTGCACGAGCATGGCGGAAATGATCGAGAGCGTCAACGGAAGCTGAATCAGGAAAGTCGTTCCTTGGCCGGGAACCGATTCTACCCCGACGCTGCCGCCAAGCGATTCGATCTTGGATTTGACGACATCCAGCCCGACTCCGCGGCCGGAAATATCCGAGACCACTTCAGCGGTACTAAAACCAGCAGCGAACAAAAGCTCGTGGATCTGCTTGTCCGACAAGCTATCCGCATTGGCCGGATTCACAATGCCCCGCTCGATCGCTTTCTTCAGTACTTTTTCCTTGTTGATGCCCGCACCGTCGTCTTTTACCTCGATGAAGACATGGTTGCCGCTGTGGAACGCACGCAGCACGATCGTGCCTTCCTCCGGCTTTCCGGCTTTTTTCCGGTCCGCCGGCGACTCGATACCGTGGTCGAGCGAGTTGCGCAGCAAGTGATTGAGCGGGTCGCCGATCTCGTCGATGACGGTGCGATCCAGCTCTGTCTCCGCCCCGATAATCTCCAGGTTTACTTTTTTATGTAGATCCTTTTGCAAATCGCGAATCATGCGCGGGAAGCGATTGAAAACCTGCTCCACCGGAACCATGCGCATCGTCAGGATGATGTTTTGCAAATCTCCACTGATGCGGCTCATATGCTCTACCGTTTCCTGCAGCTCGCTTTTGCCGATTTCGCGAGCCAGCTGCTCCAGCCGTCCGCGGTCGATGACCAGCTCGCTGAACAGGTTCATCAAAATATCCAGACGGTCAATGTCCACACGGATCGTTTTACCGCCAGCGGTCGTTTTCTTGGCGGTAGCTGCCTGGGCATTGTCTGGCGCTTTTTTCTCCACGGGAGCGGCTGCCTCCGTCACGACAGGCGCAGGCGGCGTTTCCTTTTTCAATTGAATCGGATCAATCGAAACGTCCTGTATCTCCGAAATGTTGAGAATTGTACTGCGGACTTTCTCAGCCGATTGCATGGTGATGTAGGCGATCTCAAAAGACTGCTCGAAGCGCTCATTTTCAATATCCTCCACCGACGGCTTCGTCTTGATGACTTCCCCCATCGATTCCAGTTGGTCAAACACCATGTAGGCACGCGCCGCTTTCAGCAGGCAATTTTCATTCAGCGTAACCTTGATCCACATCAGGTTGTTGCCAAGCTCCTTGGACTGCTTCAGCACCATCAGCGCATAGTCATCCAGTTCGTGCGCCTCGACAGGCGTCCCGGCCGCTTGCGCCGGCTCGATCGCTTTCTCCTCTGTTACGGCAGTGGCAGCAGCCGCCACTTCCTGTTCGGCGGAATAATCGCCGGCGACGATCGCTCTCAGCTTTTTGACCGGAACCGATACGTCGGCTGAGCCATCTCCGCCCTCGGTAATATCGATCACCATGCTTTCGATCAGGTCCACGCTCTGAAAGATGACATCCATAATGTCGCTCGTGATCGTCAGCTTTTGGTTGCGAATCAGATCGAGCACGTTTTCCGTTTCGTGTGTCAGGGTGGCCATATCTTCAAAGCCCATGGTCGCCGACATCCCTTTCAAGGTGTGCGCCGAGCGAAAAATTTCCTTGACGTGCCCGATGTTCCCCGGATCGCTTTCCAAGAGCAACAAGTTGGCGTTGATTGCTTGCAGGTGTTCTTTTGATTCCTCAATAAACATGTCCAAATACTGATTCATATCCATCGGTGATCCACCTCCCAAAATCAGTGCAAGAGCTTGCACAACAGCTCTGGAATTTTTTCTAATGGGGCCACATGATCTGCCACTCCGGCCTGAATCGCCGCTCGCGGCATCCCGAAGACGACACAACTCGACTCGTCTTCGACAATGCTGGTAACAGGCCCAAGCTCCTTCATCTGCTTTAGACCTTTGGTCCCATCATTTCCCATGCCTGTCATGATAATTGCCCATTTGTCTACATTTGTCAATCGACTGGCGGATTCAAAAAGGACGTCGACAGAAGGTCTGTGACCTCCCCGTGGCTCTTGCTGGTGCAGGTGGGCTTGCAGCTTTCCGTTCGCCTGATGCACCTCGAAGTGATACCCGCCCGGTGCAATATAGGCTGTGCCCGGCTCAAGCCATTCCCCGTCCATGACTTCCTTCACCCGTATCCGGCACAGGGAATCAAGCCGTTGCGCCAGCGATTTCGTAAAACCAGCCGGCATGTGCTGCACAATCGCAATCGCCGCCGGAAAGTCGGCCGGGATTGCCGTCAGGACATTTTGCAGCGCCTTGGGGCCGCCTGTCGACGTTCCCAGTACGACCAGCCTTGCTTTTCCGCTGCTTGGGAGTCGCGACAAAACAGTCGGCACAGGCTGTACCGCTCGCAGCGGAGCGGCAGCAGGCGCAGGAGTTTGCTGCACGGGCGCCGGGTCTGGTGCGGCAGGTCTATTCGGTCGCAGCGTCCGGCGCATGCGCCCTTTCGCGGCCGCCGCCGCTTTGACCCGCTCAATCAGCCGATCCGCGACTTTGTGAATGTCGAGGGAAATCGGGCCAGACGGCTTGGCAATAAAGTCAAATGCCCCCAATTCCAACGCTTGAATCGTTGCCTCCGCTCCCTCGCGCGTCAGGCTGCTGAGCATGACCACTGGCACCGGACAGTCTGCCATGAGCTTTTCCAAGGCTTCCAGGCCGTTCATGACCGGCATCTCGATATCCAGCGTGAGGACATCCGGACTGAGTTGCTTGCACTTTTCGATACATTCGAGTCCATTCCTAGCTCGGTCAATCACTTCAATCGCAGGGTCGCTTGATAAAATGTCGCTAATTACTTTACGCATGAATGCAGAATCATCTGTGACCAGAACTCGAATTTTGCTCAATCGAATGTCACTCCTTTCCTACCTGGTAGCCTTATCGTATGAAGTGTTTCAGCCTCGCAAGAAATCCTTTCAGCCCGCTCGTCTTAGCAGCATCGGCCGGGGTCTCCAAATACCGATCAACCAGATGCCGAATGCTTTTTGCGGCTTGCGATTGCGGATATGTAAGTAGAAAAGGACGCTGCTGCTTCACAGCCTTGGATACGTGAGGGTCTTCAAAAACAGATCCGAGCGAATGAATGTCCATGTCCAGAAAGCGTTTGGCGACCATCGCCAGCTTGTCTGCCGTCATCTTGCCTTCTCTTTCCGAGGAAGCGCGATTGATGACCAGGCGGATGACAATGGCAGGGTTGCGGGCGTGGAGCATTTTGATCACGGCGTACGCATCGGTGATCGCAGGCGGCTCCGGCGTCGTCACCAGAATGACTTCATCTGACGAGAGCATGAAGCGAAGCGACTCCTTCGCCAGGCCAGCCCCTGTATCAAAAATGATCGTATCCGCGTAGCCCTGCAGCGGATTCAGGCGAGTAAACAGACGATCCAGCTTCGGCTCGTCCAGCTGCATGATCTGGGTAAAGCCGGACCCTCCAGCAATGAATTCCAGTCCGCCCGGCCCTCGCTCCATGATCTCCCAAACATCGGTGTCCGGCTCAAGCAGGTGGAACAAGTGCTTCTTCGGCGTAATCCCCATCAACACATCGAGGTTGGCAAGGCCCAGATCTACGTCGAACAATACCGCTTTATGCCCCCGTTCGAGCAAGCCAAGTCCAAAATTCAAGCTGAAGTTGGACTTGCCCACCCCGCCTTTTCCACTGGTCACGGTCACCAGCCGGGTCGTCTTTTCTCTGGCTCCGGATTGCTGCATACGCAAGCGAAGTTGTTCTGCCTGGTCTCTCATGTACGTCAATCTCCCATAATCATCGTCGCCACCAGTTCTGGCGAAGCAGCGACGATATCGTCTGGCACATTTTGTCCCGTCGTGAGGTAAGAGAGGTCAAGCTTGCTCTCCTGACACAGGTTCAAGATGGAGCCATAGCTGTTCGTTTCGTCTGCCTTGGTAAAAATCACCTGCTTGGCAGGAACCTCCGCAAAGTTTTCCACGATCATTTTCATGTCGTTGTACTTCGAGCCGAGACTGAGCACGAGGTAGTTCACGCTGTTTTTTCCATGCTCCACCAGCTCGCGAATCCCTTGCACGTATTCATCGTTGCGGAAATTGCGGCCAGCCGTGTCGACAAAAATGAGGTCGCAGTCGCCGAGGCGCTCCATAGCCGGGGCCATTTCCTTCGGAGAGAACACAACCTCCAGCGGTACATTCAGGATGTTGGCGTATGTCTTCAACTGCTCCACAGCCGCCATCCGGTACGTATCTGCCGTAATAAAGCCGATTCTGCGCTTTTCCTTCAGCATGCTGCTGGCTGCCAGCTTGGCGATCGTGGTCGTCTTCCCTACGCCCGTAGGCCCGAAAAAGAAGGCGTACTGGACATTTCGCGGGATGCCTGCTGACTTTGGCGCATACGGCGCAAGCATGGATGCAATCAGCTTTCGCGTCTCACGAAAAGCCGTCTCCTCGCTCCACCCCTCCTGGGGCTCTCTTTGCTCCATCAGCCTGCGGATGATTTCCGCCGTCACCTCTTCTGCCGTCTCCTGCCGTACCAGTCGATTGCGCACCTCCTGTACAGCGGGCGGAAGCTGATGGCTCCAATCGTTGACCAACAGCTTCTGGAACATCTGACGCATGTCGCGCACTTCATTCGCGAGAGCATCATGCGGCGTGCTGCTGCCAGCTGTCGCGCTTTCCTTTGCCGGAGCGGCATGCCCTTTGGTAGCGGCCTCTCCCTGCTTGCTGGCCGGCGGTGCTTCCGCCTCTGGGCGCGTTGCCACAGCAGCCGGGGCAGATGCCGGGTTGTCCGGCGTCCTCGGCTCAGCGTGTGGCGGCGCTACTCGCTCGCCTGCCTGTTTCGCCTGATTGGCTCTCTGATAAGCCTGTTGAGCCGTGTAGGTGCCCGTCTGTCTGTTGGAGAAAACGTCCTGCGACCGATGCTCGTTTGCGACGGCAGCCTTTTCGCGCTCCGTTGCCTTTTCATCGACGGCAGCGATTACTTCGATTTTCTGTTTGCCAAACATACCGAACAATCCGCCTGTCTTGACCGCTTTGGAGTTCAGGATCACTGCGTCTATTCCCAGATCGAGCCTGATTTTTTCCATCGCCTCTGGCATCGAATCGACAATGTAACGTTTTACCCTCACGAAATGTTCACCATCCCTACGCTTTGCACTTCGACATTAGGCTCCAGCTCGCTGTACGACAATACCGGAACATCAGGCATCATCCGCTCCACCAGCTGACGCAGGTACATGCGGATGGCCGGGGACGAGAGGATGATCGGCTGCTGTCCGGAGTTGATCATTTTGCTTACTTCCGCCGACATGCTTTGGAAAATCCGTTGCGATGTCTCTGGGTCCATCGCGAGATAGCTTCCTTGCTCAGACTGTTCCACGCGCTCGGAGATTGCTTTTTCCAAACCGGCGCCTGCCGTCAGCACTCGCAGCGGCTGTCCGGGCTCTGTAAACTGCAGCGTAATTTGTCGGGACATCGCCTGTCTCACATACTCGGTCAGCACGTCCGGGTCTTTGGTAAACATGGCGTGATCCGCCAACGCTTCGAGAATGACTTGCAGATTGCGAATGGACACTTTTTCGCGCAACAGCTTCTGCAGCACCTTCTGCACATCGCCAATCGACAACAGTCCGGGAATGAGCTCGTCCACCAGTACCGGCGCCACTTCTCGCACGTTGTCGATGAGCGCCCGCGTTTCTTGTCGGCCAAGCAGCTCGTGCGCGTGGCGTTTGACCACTTCGGTAAGGTGCGTGGCCACTACAGATGGCGGGTCGACGACCGTGTAGCCAGACAGCTCGGCAATCTCCTTATTTTCTTCTGTTACCCATAATGCAGGCAATCCAAACGCAGGTTCCACGGTTTCAATCCCGACAACGGAATCATCTTCAATGCCCGGGCTCATGGCCAGGTAGTGATCGAGCAAGATTTCCCCTTTGGCCACCTGGTTGCCTTTGATTTTGATTATGTATTCGTTTGGCCGCAGTTGAATATTGTCGCGGATGCGAATGACCGGGACGACAATCCCGAGTTCGAGCGCAATCTGTCTGCGAATCATGATGACGCGATCCAAGAGGTCTCCGCCTTGCTTCACGTCAGCGAGCGGAATGAGGCCGTAGCCAAATTCGAACTCGATCGGGTCCACCTGCAAGAGATTGACCACGCTTTCCGGACTGCGCACTTCTTCGATTTGTTGCTCCTCCACCTTGTCTGCGGATTCCTTGATTTCGATTTTCTGCTTGCGCTCCATACGCCATGCCGCGAAGCCCATGATCCCGGACACCGGCAGCACGGGCAAGAGCCCGATTGGCGTAAACAGGCCAAGCAAAAGCATGCAGCCCGCTACAATGTACAAAAGACGCGGGAAGGAGAACATTTGCCGGGTGATATCTTCGCCCAGCCCTTCCCCGGAGGTGGAGCGCGTGACAATGATACCGGCTGCGGTCGAGATCAAGAGCGCAGGAATCTGGCTGACCAGGGCGTCCCCCACCGACATGGTGGTATAGCGGGAAGCGGATTCCTGAAAGCTGAAGCCATGAACGAGCATCCCGATGATAAATCCGCCGATGATGTTCACAATAAAAATGATAATTCCGGCGATAGCGTCCCCTTTGACGAATTTGCTGGCACCATCCATGGCCCCGTAAAAATCCGCCTCATTTTCGATCTTTTTTCTCCGCACACGGGCTTCTGCTTCTGTAATCATCCCTGCGTTCAGGTCGGCGTCGATACTCATTTGCTTCCCTGGCATCGCGTCGAGCGTAAAACGTGCGGCGACTTCCGCGACACGCTCGGAACCTTTCGTAATAACGATGAACTGAATGATGATCAAAATCAGAAATACGACGAATCCGACCACCTGGTTCCCGCCGACGACAAAGCTACCGAACGTCTCGATGACTTGTCCGCCTTCCCCGTGGGACAAAATGTTCCGCGTGGTGGACACGTTCAGGGCGAGCCGGAACAATGTGGTAATCAGCAGCACTGTCGGAAAAATGGAGAACTCCAGCGTTTCTTTTGTGTACATCGACACAAGCAAAATGGTCAACGCAAGGGAGATGTTCAAAATGAGCAGCAGATCCAGAAGCCCAGAAGGGAGTGGGATTACCATCATGACCACAATGCTTATCACAAAGAGAATCGTACCAATTTCCTTGAATCGAAATCCCACTGTTCATCCTCCTTCCACGTTATTTCACTTTCCCTTGCAACTTGTAGACGTACGCGAGAACCTCCGCGACCGCTTTAAACATCTCTTCGGGAATTTGTTGTCCAATTTCGACTTGACTATAGAGAGCCCGGGCCAGGGGCTTGTTTTCCATCGTAACAATCCGGTGCTTTTTGGCCACCTCTCTGATTTTCAGCGCCAGGTAATCCTGGCCTTTTGCCACTACCGTAGGGGCACTCATTGCACTGGCATCGTAGCGGATCGCGACGGCAAAGTGGGTCGGGTTCGTAATGATGACGTCCGCTTTCGGCAGCTCCTGCATCATCCGGCGCAATGCCATGCTCCGCTGCCTCTCGCGAATTTTCCCCTTGATTAACGGGTCCCCTTCCGCCTGCTTGTGCTCGTCTTTAATGTCCTGTTTGGACATCCGCAAATTCTTTTCATGTTCATACCGTTGATAGACGTAATCCATCACAGCCAAAATGAACAGCAGCAAGCCGATATAAATTCCAAGCTTGGTGACTTCGCTTCCGGTAAAAGACAGGATGCTCCCCAGCGAGAGCAAGGAAAGCTGGGTGACTTGTTCTTTCGCGTTCCATAGAATGACGTAAGCCACGTACATGCACGCACTGATTTTCAATAGCGATTTCAGCAATTCGACGATGGAACGCATGGAAAAAATGCGTTTGGCTCCTTTGATCGGGTCCAGCTTCTCCAGCTTCATTTGCAGCGGCTCTGTACTGATCATCCAGCCCACCTGCATGTAATTGACGGCGAAGGCCACCAAAAAGGCCAGCCCCAGTACAGGCCCCACGATTTTTATGCCCTCGAAGGCCATCGACATGACAATGACTTTGAGATTCTCTTCGGTCAACTGCCAGCTCGTAAATGTCGTGAGCGCTTCTCGCATCAGATTCTGAAACGTCTGGAACATGGAAGGACCGAGCAGGATCAGCAAAAGAAAGAACGAGGTCAGCACGATGGCAGGAGAGAGATCCTGGCTTTTCGCCACCTGCCCCTTTTTTCGGGCATCCTCTTTTTTCTTGGGAGTCGCCTTCTCCGTTTTTTCGCCGCTAAAAAATTGCAGGTCTACGGGGTAAAGGAACCTCATCTGCGTCATGGTGATCCTCCGAGCGATTTCATCATTTCCGCGAGTGCCCGGAACATGTTGTCAAACAGTCCGTTTAGCGTCAGCAAAAAAGCGGGCATAACCACGATCAAAAGCAGGAAGCTGGCAAGCAGCTTGATCGGCAAGCCGACCACAAAAATATTAAACTGCGGGACAGATTTGGCGATAATACCAAGAGAGAGATCGACGAGAAACAGCGCGACCACGATTGGCGCGGCCATCAGAAACGCGCTCAAAAACATGTTTTGAAATACCTTGACCGCTGTCATCATCGCACTTTCACTGCCAAAAGCGGCCCACATGCGATCCACCGGAATCGCCTGATAGCTGCTCATGATCCCGCGCAGCAGCATATGATGTCCATTGATGCTGAAAAAATACAAAATCGCCAGGATGTTCTTGAAGTTCCCTGTCACAGGGATGTAGGCGCCCGTTTTCGGGTCGATCACGTTTGCCATGGCCAGACCCATTTGCATGTCCATCAGCCCGCCGGCAACCTGAACCGCGACAAACATCAACTCGCATATATAGCCCAGAATCACGCCTACGAGCGCTTCCTTAATCACGTAGAGCATAAACGTCAAATCCAGCGGTATCTGTTCCTGAACCGGCAACGCTTGAAAGCTGATCAGGGCGACGATGAAGGCAAGCCCGACTTTGAACTGGGCCGGCACGCCCCTGATCGAGAAAAAGGGTGCCGCTACAAAAAAGGCGCTCATTCTGACAAACACCAGCAAGAAAACAGGCAAGTACGTAAGATACAGACTCATACGCTATCCGACAAAACGATGCAGGTTTCCGAAGATCCCCATCGTAAAATCAAGCATAACGCGCAGCATCCACGGTCCCACCGCCAAAATGACAACAAAAACGGCGACGATCTTCGGAATGAATGCGAGCGTCTGCTCTTGAATTTGCGTGGTTGCCTGAAAAACACTGACCATCAACCCGACCAGCAAGGCGATCCCGAGCGCGGGCGCCGAAACCAGCAGGATGGTGTAAACAGAGCTTTGGGCGATATGCATCAGTAATTCCTGGGTCATGCTCGAACCTCCTGGTCTCTTCGGATGTCGCTAAAAACTGGTCAACAGAGATTTCACTACCAAGTACCAGCCGTCTACCATAATGAACAGCAAAATTTTGAACGGGAGCGAAATCATGACCGGCGGCAACATCATCATCCCCATCCCCATCAAGATGCTGGAGATAATCATGTCGATCACCAGAAACGGGATGAAGATCATGAAGCCGATCTGAAAGGCCGTTTTCAGTTCGCTGATCGCATAGGCGGGTACGAGAACGGTAAGCGGAATATCCTGAATCGTCTTCGGCCTCTCCGCTTTGGTGAATTCCAAAAACAGGGCCAAATCCTTTTCGCGCGTCTGCTTGGCCATAAATTCCTTGAACGGAATCACAGCCGCATCAAACGCCTGCTGTTGGGTCAGCTTGCCTTGCATGAATGGCTGCACAGCGGTTTCATTCACTTTGCCCAAAGTCGGCGCCATGATGAAAAACGTCAGGAACAAAGCAAGCGCCACCAGCACCTGATTGGGTGGCATTTGCTGCGTCGCCAAGGCATTTCGCACAAACGACAGGACAATGACAATGCGCGTAAAACTCGTCATCAACAACAAAATGGCTGGTGCTACAGAAAGCACAGTCAAAATCAGCAGGAGCTGAATGGCGGAAGATGTCTCCTGCGGTGTCCCATTGCCACCGCCGATTTGCAAATCAATGCTCGGAATGAGCGGTGATCCTCCTGGTGCAGCTGCCGCCATCTCCGGTACGGCCAGCACCGCGGCGACAAGCACAAGCACCTGTAAAAAGTATTTCATTTTTGGTCCCCTCTGTCGGAAGCTTCCTCTTTGTCCCACACGTCGGAGTGGAGTGGTCGTTTTTTCACATGGTCCCATTGCCCTCTCAGCAATTCCTGAAAGGTTTTCCCGTCCACCTCGGAAGAAAACAGCAATTCTTCGTCAGCCTGCTTCTTTTTGCGAAACGGCAGCCAGTCGAGCGATAACGGATTTTGGAGGGGCCGGATTTCCGCTTCGGACAAGATCAGGTCTACTTCTTCCCCCGGCTCGATTCGCCGAAGCAGTTGGACATTCTCTCCCACTCCCACAATGTACAAGGACTCTCCGATCATGACCACCTGCAGCGTCTTCCCGTTGCCGAGGGCTGCCGCACTGATAATTTTGATCGGTCCCTGGCTCTGCCCGACTTGGCGTCGCCCGAGAAAGCGGAGCAGGAAAAAGATCAGCACCGCGATAAAGCCTAGCGAAAAAATGACTTGAACCAAATAACCGATCATGCTGCCTGTTCCGCTGCCCGGAATGGCCGCCGGCTGTTCGCCGCCGGCGGGCGCATTGCTCTTTTCCGTGTTCCCCTGGTTGTAGGCATCGGCTACAGTACCTTCTGCCTGGACGGCAATGGGCAGGGCGGAGACAACCAGCACGAGGATCAGGCAGAAGATCGCCAAAAGCCTGGTCCCTGCATTCCGGATCTTCCGCATTAGCTCAACGTCTTTTTGATCGCTTCCAGCACGCGATCTGCCTGGAATGGTTTCACGATGAAGTCTTTTGCGCCCGCCTGAATGGCGTCAATGACCATGGCCTGTTGTCCCATCGCGGAGCACATGATCACACGTGCGTTCGGGTCCAGCTTTTTGATTTCCTTCAGGGCAGTAATGCCATCCATTTCCGGCATGGTAATGTCCATCGTCACCAAATCCGGTCCCAATTCCTTGTACTTCTCCACCGCTTGTGCCCCATCGCTTGCTTCTCCTACGACGCTGTAGCCGTTTTTGGATAAAATTTCCTTGATCATCATACGCATGAATGCTGCATCGTCAACGATTAATACTTTGTTCGACATGAATAGATCCTCCCCGTACTTGCGCTTGATTTGTGGTTTATTGCAATTTTTGAACGCGATCAAACTGGCTGATGATATCGGTTACGCGGACACCGAAATTCTCGTCGATGACGACAACCTCGCCTTTGGCAATCAGCTTGTTGTTGACCAGGATGTCTACATGCTCCCCTGCCAGCTTGTCCAACTGTATGATGGATCCAGCTGACAAGTCAAGAATTTCTCGAATCAGCTTTTTCGTCCGTCCCAGTTCCACGGTTACTTGCAGCGGAATGTCTTGCAAGAGATTCAGGTTTTGCAGTTCGCCTGTGTACATCGGCGACGAGCCAAGCGGCGCAAATTGAGCCGGCACGACATGGGCCTGATTGGCTGTCGGACCTCCGAAATGCTGCGGCGCCGGCGGAGCCATCGGCGGCTGCTGGTAAGCGCCAGGATACGGCACATACCCAGGCGGCATCGCATACGGCGCGTATGGGTCGGGATACATCGGCTGCCCTGGATACCCCATCGGCGCAGCGTGTCCCGGTGGCTGCTGCTGCATTGGCTGCTGGGCAGGCGGCGGCGCGACAGGCGGTACCTGACTCTGTGCAGGCTGGGCTTGTTGTGGAGCTGAGGCGCTTTGTGCCGGAATCGCAGGCATTTCTGCCTCGGCTACAACCGCTGCGGCCGCCTCGTCGTCCGAGCCTCCCACCAGTCGGTCGATCATCTTCTTCGCAAACGAAAGCGGCAAGAGCTGCATGATATTCGAATCGATCAGCTCGCCATGTTCGCCAACCTTCAAGCGGAAGGAGACTTTCACCAACGGACTGTCATCGTCGGAGAAGCTGTCCCCGCCTTTGCCCTGCGACAAGTCCATCACATCGATTCCCGGAGGTGTAATATTGATGAACTGGTTAAAGATCGTGGACATGGATGTCGCCGCAGAGCCCATCATCTGGTTCATCGCTTCCTGAACTGCGCTGATGTGCAGCTCGGACATTTCCGTATTGGCAGGCTTGCCGTCTCCTCCCATCATCAGGTCTGCGATGACCGCGGCATCCTCCATCCGAATGACCAGCAGGTTGATCCCTTTAAAGCCGTCTGTATACTCGACATGAACCGCCACATGCGGAATAGGAAACTCGTTTTCCAATTCATTCACGTTGATAACAGAAACGGTCGGCGTGGTAATATCGACTTTTTGGCTTAACAAAGTGGATAACGCCGTGGCTGCACTGCCGAAGGAAATATTGCCGATTTCGCCAAGCGCATCCTGCTCAAACGGGGAAAGAAAATCAGCCACATCCTGACTCTCCGCGGGCCCTGCTTCCTCTTCGTCCTCCACCAAGTTGTTCGCGCGAAGCAGCGCGTCAATCTCGTCTTGAGAAAGCATATCTCTACTCATTTTGTTCCTCCCCCTCCTCTATGACTTCATCAATCTGCACGGCCATTCTGCCTTTGAGCGTACCCGGTTGCCCGAGAAACTTCACCTGATCGCCGATCTTGATCTTCAACTTGCTGTCGAGCGACTGATCCAGCTGAATGACATCGCCTTTTTGCAGTTGCAGAAAATCGGCGACAGTAATCGTCGCGGTTCCCATCTCCGCGATGATGGGCAGTTTGGCCACCTTTACTCGTTCTTCGACACGCAGGCGTTCATCTTCATCCCGGGTCTTTTTCTGCTTGGAGAACCAGTACTGACCGGAAAGCTTGGCCATGATCGGCTCCAGTACAACGTGAGGCAGACAAAGGTTAATCATCCCTGTCGTGTCCCCGATTTTCGTACTGAACGAGATTACGACGACAATCTCGTTTGGCGAGACAATCTGCATGAACTGGGGATTCATTTCCAGTCCTTCCTGGTACGGATCAAGCTCAATAATTTGCTTCCATGCCTCGTGGAATGTATCCAGCGCCTTGCCGAATACTCGCTCCATCACCGTTGTTTCAATTTCCGTAAGTGCACCCATTTTTTCCGGGATCGCACCCTGGCCACCAAGAAGCCGATCCAGCATGGTATAGGCGATGTTTGGATTGACCTCCAAGACCATTCGTCCTTCCAAGGGAGGAGCTTCGAAGATGTTCAAGATGGTCATCTTCGGAATGGAGCGGATAAATTCGTCATACGGCAATTGATCGACGGAGGCAACCGTAATTTGCACGAAGGTACGGAGCTGAGCTGAAAAATAAGTCGTCAACAGCCTCGCATAGTTCTCATGGATTCGTGTCAAGCCACGGATCTGGTCTTTGGAGAACCGCAACGCGCGTTTGAAATCGTACACTTTGACTTTGCGCTCAGTCTCTTCTTTTTTCAGCTCGTTGGCATCCATCTCACCAGATGATAGAGCGGCCAACAACGCGTCAATCTCACTTTGTGAGAGAACCTCGGCCATATGTCGTCACCTCCTTGCTATGTATCCGTGTGATCGTTTTCCCTACGACAAGACGCGCTTGGTCGTCACGACTTGTACGATCCGGCCTTCTTGCATCAGGGAACTGATTTCATTCATGATTTTCGCTTCCAGCTTGTTTACGCCTTCCGTTCCTTTGATGTCTTCCGGCGTCAGGCCCGCGAGCGTTTTGATGATCACCTGATTGACCTGCGGCAATCGTTGCTCCAACTCCGCCTTGGCATCCGAGCTGTCCGCTGTAATGCTGAAGCGCACAATCATGTAGTTGTTCGTCAGCAAATTGGTCGTAATTTCGCCCGTATCTACGGAATACTCCTGGATTTCTTTCGCCGACAAAGGCTTCATTTCTGTTTCTGCGGAGCTGGCCGTTTGCACGGTCGGAGAGAGATACGTTTGCCAGAGCACAAACGAGATGACTCCCAGCAGCGAAATCGCGATGATGATGATGAGAGCCATGTTAAACAATCGATTTTGAAACATCGCAATGCCTCCCGCTATTCATTTAGGTCGTCCGGCAGTTTGGGTGCAGTCGCTGTCGGATGAGCGTTTCGATAAAAAGCCTGAACACGTTCAGCGATGGACTCTACGGAATCCTTCACGATGTACTTCCTGTCGTTGAACAACGTAATCACGGTGTCGGGCGTTGCTTCAACCGTCTCAATGTGAGTAATGTTCAGATAAAACGTCGTGCCGTTAAAACGGGTCAGTTTAATCATCGTATGCTCCCCCCGGGATGGAACAGGGGAAAGGAATCTTTCACTTCCCCTCCCTCATCCCCTGCAAGAAGTTATCGTTTCAGGTTCACCAGTTCCTCAAGAACGGAGTCGGATGTGGTGATGATCCGCGAGTTGGCCTGGAAGCCGCGCTGTGCCACGATCATTTCCGTGAACTCTTCGGAGAGGTCAACGTTGGACATTTCCAGTTGTCCGGCAATGATGCTCACCTTCGCCTCTGTCGGTACAACCGGCTCACCAGCCCCGGCATTCACTGTATTTTCATAGAGAGAATTGCCGACTTTTTTCAGGCCGCCCGGGTTGTTGAATTTTACAACGCCAATCGTGATGTCGCTGGTCAAAGCGCCGGCATCATCTACTGTGGTAATGACGCCATCCTTGCCGATCGAGTAGGAAACAACGCCGTCCTCCTGGCTGATCTGAATTGGAGTCGAATCACTGCTCAACAGCTTCAGTCCTTGCGGGTTGACCAGGAAGCCCTGGGAGTCGCGGGTGAAGTTGCCTGCGCGCGTGTAGTAGATCGTCGCGCCTTCATCCGGGCTCACCATGAAAAAGGCGTCGCCTTCAATGGAAAGGTCTGTTGGCAGGTTTGTGGTCATCGGGCTTCCCGCCGAAAATACGGTATCAATCGAGGCGATCGAGGAGCCAAGACCGATCTGGAGCGGGTTGGTACCGCCTTTTCCGCCGTCCGTCGGCGCGCTGGCGCCTTGCACATTTTGGCTCAAAATATCTTGGAACATGACACGGCCTTTTTTGAAGCCAACCGTATTGACGTTCGCAATGTTGTTCCCAATGACATCAAGCTTTGTTTGAAAGCCGCGCATACCTGAGATACCTGAATACATGGAACGAAGCATGATTGATTTCCTCCTCTGCTCTCTCGCTAGACTAGATTACCTCTGTCGTTCGGTAACCCATGGGCTTCCTCCGGGGAGGTCCAGCCCGCACGTACAGGCCCTCTCATACGAAGATGGCACTGTCGATGTTGGTAAAGACATTGTCCTTCATGCTGCCATCGTCCACAGCGGTAATGATTTTCCGATTTACGATGCTCACGACATAAGCCACGTTATCCATCATGATGAGAGATTCTCTGGCCCCTTTGGAGGCTGCCTTTTGAACCGCTGACTCCAAACGTTCCAACTGCTGTCCTTCAAGCGCAATGCCACGCTGCTGCAAGCGGCTCATGGCATGCTGACTGAACGAAAGTGGCTGTGTCTTTCCAGCCGAAGCTGTCGATTCCTTCAAATACTGTTGAAACGTTTTGCTGGCTCCTGGAGCTGTCTGGGCAGCCGCTTTGGTGACGTGATTCGGTTTCGGAGGGAAATAGGGCTGCGCGACACGAAAATGGTTCATGTTGCTTCCTCCTTCCTTCCATTCCTAGACGAGATCATCCACTCCACGGGCGGACTCCCGCAGGCGATTCCAGAGCGACTCGCTCGTTTCACTGCTGTCTACGAACGCCTCTAGCGCAAACTCTTGTTCATCCTGTTTCTGTTGTTGCTGATTTTCTCGCTGTTGTCCGGCTTGCTCACGCTGCTGCTGGAAGCTGAACGCGGTGTCCTGCTGCTGATTGACCTCCAGACGATCAACCTGCAAGCCTTGCTGTGTCAAGGCCAACCGCAATTGCGGAAGCTGATTGTCGAGCAAGTCTTTTCCGGCCTGCGTCTCCGCATGGAACTGGGCGGTAATGACCCCGTTGTGCGAGGTAATCGTCACGTCCACCTGTCCGAGCGACTGCGGATTCAAAATCAGTCTGGCTTCGTGCAGGCCGTTTTGCCCGCTGAACTGCAGCTTGGAAACAAAAAGCTGTGTGAGCTGCTGGGGCAATTGGTTCGCGTTCACATGATGCGGCTGTCCGACTGGCTGCTGAAAGCTTGCCACGCTTTGCGTCTGAGGCGCTTGCTGCGCGACAATCGGCTGCTGACTGGCTGTGGTCGGAATCGATTCCTCCGGATTTCCTTCCTGATTCAACAGGCTGCCGGAAAGCATCAGCTGGACCGGTTGGGAAGACACTCCCGCCTCCATCTTGTAAGCAGCCAGGCCGAGGTTCATACGCAACGGCGCGATCGCCTTGAACGCCTCCTGCTGAGATGCGTTCACAGGGAGAAACGTTTCGGAACGCAGGGGCAAAGCACCCTGCTTCGGCTTGCTTTCGCTCCCTTTTTGTTGCTTCAGGGCTTCGAGAAGAGTGGCCAGCTTGCCCAGCTCCTCTGGAGAGGCTTCCTGTTGCGACAGCTTGGACAAAAGCTGCTTCCACTCTTCCCCGACCCGCGGGGAAAGCTCCAGACCTTGTCCGGTCCCTTTGCCCAAAAGCTGCTCCAGCGCTGCCGCCTTTTCGTCTACTTGCACGTTCAGCTCTTCATTTCCTTGTTGTCCTGCGGCGAGCAACTGTGCGATCAGCGCCATCAGTTCATCCAGCAATTGCTGGTCTTCCCCCGACAAGCCGCCTGGAGCAGCATCTGCGCCTTTCGCGTCCAGTATCGTTTCAAAGCTTTGCAGCATTTGCATCGAAAACAACTGCCCCAAGCCAACGTCTCCATTACCTGTGACAGCACTGGCAGCGGGAACACTTGCGACTGAACCTGTCGGCGGAGTCAGATTGGCTACATTCATCTCGTTCACCTCCTCTTTGTAGATTTGTTGCTTATGGTAACGACAACGAAAAGCAGGGCCTTTGTTATCGAAGCAACTCTTCCGTAATGCGTGCCGCCAGATTGTCCTTCTCTTTTTTGTCTTCTTTGGCGATCGCAGAGAGAGTCTGTGCCCGCTTGTCCGCAGGCATGTCCCTTAACAGCGCCAGCGCTCTGCTCTTGTTCGTACTCATGAGTGAGCGAATGACGGCGGCAGAGTCTTCTGCCGGCATTTGCGCGAACGTGTCGCTCAGCACCTGATCGCTTGCCCCGGAGGAAGCGCCGCTGCGCGTTTCGCTGAGAGCCTTTGTCAGCGCCTGAATCCGCTGTTGCAAGGCCGCAATGTCATCGTCCTTGTTTACAACCGAATCTTTCAGCAGAATGGAAATATCCGCCGCTTTTTTCGGGTCCATTTTGGCCAAAATGTCCGCGCGCTGATTGGGCTTCATTTTGGTCATGACCGCAACAGATTCATCCAGGCTCAAATTTTCGATGATAGCTGCGGCATTTTTCGCCGACATGGTCGTGTACACCTTGGCGAGATCAGCAAACTGCTTTTGCCGCTCCTCTTCGCTGGCTCTTTGTTGCTCCATGAGCCTGTTCAAATCTTGCACCTGCTTTTCCAGCGCTTGAATCGTCGCGTCTTTTTTCGCTGCTTCTTCTTTCAGCGCGGTAATTTGCTGCTGATTTCTCGCCTGGTCCTGCTGCAGGATCGCCACTTGCTTCTCCGTGTCCGGTACATTCTGTGCTGGAGCGGACACCGTGTCGTATTCGTCCGGGACGAGTTTTTCCACGTACGGTATGGAGTTAGCCCAGTGGAGAACATTCCCTAGCACGTTGACTCCCATCAAGCTCAGGAGCAAACCGCCAAGGAGGCTGGCAAACAGGGCAGGAATGGCGATCATGTAAAAGAACCATTCCCACCTGCCGTATTCCCGTTCTTCTTGGATTTCTTCCATCTGGTACCTCCCTTAGTTGCTGCGGCGAAGATAGAGCTGCGTGCCGATCTCATCCATTTCTTTTTGTTCACGCTGTCTCTGCTCGTCGAGATATTGATGGAGAGATTTTTCCCGCAATTTCTGCCACAGCTGGGACTCTTTCATTCTCTCGGTCAAATGGGACTGGCAGCGCTCCACGTCCTGCTCGCACCCGCGCAAGGTCCGTTGCTGCCTGGTGATCGAACGAGCCACCGATTGCTGGTACTGCGCGATGGAAATAAGCTGTGCCGCACTGCACGTCTGCATCTGCGCTTCCGCAAGCATATGGGTCACCTCATCATGCTGCTCGGTCAATCGCACGAGTTTCCACTCTTCTTCGTTTTTGCGCTGAACCGATTTCCCGAATGCCCACTCTGCCTGCTCCTTCTCTTTTTGTTTCAGATCCAGCACTTTTTGGAGATGAAACTGAAACACTTTCACTACTGGTTCACTCCTCCGAAATGGGCTAACAGCGCCTTGACTGCGCTTTGCAGTGTCGAGGGCTCATGTGTGCCTTGGGCTGTAAATTCCGAAATGATATCCTTGTAGCGGATCGCCGCATCGATATCGCGGTTTGATCCGGGCTTGTACGCTCCGATGTTAATCAGGTCTTCCGCTTCCCGAAAAGTAGCCAGATGCTTTTTCAACTGTCTGGCCGCTTCCTTGTGCTCGTCGGTGACGATTTCCGACATGACGCGGCTGACGCTTGCCATCACATCAATGGCGGGAAAGTGACCTTTTTGCGCGATTTTCCGGTCGAGAACAATATGGCCGTCCAAAATCCCCCGCGCCGTATCCGCAATCGGATCGTTCATGTCATCCGAATCGACGAGCACCGTGTAAAACGCCGTGATACTGCCTTTGTCCGCCGTTCCTGCCCGCTCCATCAGCTTCGGCATCAGAGCGAATACGGACGGGGTATACCCGCGGGTGGCAGGAGGCTCGCCGATGGCCAGTCCCACTTCCCGCTGCGCCATGGCAAACCGGGTCACGGAATCCATCATCAGCATCACATTCAACCCGCGATCGCGGAAGTATTCCGCAATCGAGGTCGCAATCAAGGCTCCCTTGATCCGGATCATCGCTGGCTGATCGGAGGTGGCAACCACCACCACGGATCTCTTTAGACCTTCTTCCCCCAGATCGCGCTCGATAAACTCCATGACTTCACGACCGCGCTCTCCAATCAGTCCGATGACGTTAATGTCCGCCGTCGTATTGCGGGCGATCATGCCCATCAAGGTGCTCTTTCCTACCCCTGATCCGGCAAAAATACCGACGCGCTGCCCTTTTCCGACAGTCAACAGGCCGTCTATGGCACGTACCCCCACACTGAGCGGCTCCTTGATGCGCGGTCGCAGGATCGGGTTGGGCGGCAGGTTGTTCGTCGGATAGGAGGTCAATCCGGGCGGGAGCGTTCCCTGAAACGGTCTGCCCAGTCCATCCAGCACCGATCCGAGTATCTCCGGTCCAACTTTGACTTCCAGGGATCGTCCCGTCGCCACAACGTCGCAGCCCGGTCCGATGGCCGTCAGTTCGCCAAGCGGCATCAGCAGCACCTTGTTTTCGCGAAACCCGACTACTTCGGCGATAATCGGCTCCTTGCTGTTTGTCGGATACAGATGGCAAATCTCGCCGAGCTTCACTTCTGGGCCTTGCGACTCGATGGTCAGGCCGACCACCTGTGTTACTTTTCCGTTTACGCGCACCGGATCGAGCTCGTGCAACGCCTGTCTGTACTTGGATAGGTCCAGGATACTCATGGGGTCTCCCTTCCTCCGGCAATCGCAAGCAAAGCCTGTTTGATCTCTTCCAGCTGTGTATCCACGCGTGCATCCACGCTCCCCAGTTGCGTGCGGATGACGCAGCCGCCATCTGCTATCGTGTAGTCCGGATAGATGGAAAGCTCCGCCTGTCCTTCCAGCAGCGCCAGCAGTTGGGCGCGCTGCTCGGAAACGTAATGGAAGTAGCTGTGATGAACGCAGATCGTGATCTCGCCGTGAACGCGAGAGCGCCGCAGCGCTTTTTTGGCGATTTCCAGCACCTGCTCGGGATTTTGCTGCAATTCCTGTCCGATCACTTTTTTGGCGATTTCCAGAGCCAGCTCCACCAAAAACGGCTCTGCTTCCGCGATAATCTGCTGCTTGCTGCGGTATGCCTGCTCCAAGATCGCGCGCGCCTCGGAGAGGGCTTGTCCCTCCTCCTCGTACGCTTGACGCTTGCCGTCCGCAAAGCCCTTTTCGTGTCCTTCCGCAGCCGCTTGCTCCTGCGTCGCACGGAACAGCTCGGAAGCCTCCTGCTGCTTCTGTTCCCACCATTGCTCGATTTCCAGCGCGGCTTGCTGCTTCAGTCGCTCGGCCTCTTCTGTCGCTTGGCGGAGAATGGATTGGGCGGTTTCTTCCGCATCGGTAAGGATTGTTTTGGCTTCTATCTCAGCTTGATGTAAAATTTGTAGATTTTCTTGCAACCTTTCGGGATCATTTTCCGTCTTAAGTGGTGCAGGCGTCACCGAGAGGAGGAGAGCATCCTCCGAAGGCCGATAATTCGCCACTTTAATGATCCTAGACAATGATATCATCTCCTCCCCCACGGGCGATGATGATCTCACCAGCCTCCTCTAAGCGACGGATAATCGCAACGATACGAGATTGGGCTTCTTCTACGTCGCGCAGACGAACTGGTCCCATAAACTCCATTTCCTCCTTGAAGGTGTCCGCCATCCGCTTGGACATGTTGCGGAAAATCACTTCGCGAACTTCTTCGCTGGACACTTTGAGAGAGAGTTGCAGATCCGCACTTTCCACGTCGCGGATCACGCGCTGAATGGAACGGTTGTCCAATGTGGCGATATCTTCGAATACAAACATGCGCTTCTTGATTTCTTCGGCCAATTCGGGGTCCTGAATTTCGAGAGAATCCAGAATCGTGCGCTCCGTCCCGCGATCCACGCCATTGAGAACAGCCACGATAGCTTCGATCCCGCCAGCTTGCGTATAATCCTGTGTCACTGTTGCCGAGAGCTTCTGCTCAAGCACTTGCTCGACCTGGGCTATCACTTCCGGAGAAGTGCTGTCCATCGTCGCAATTCGCTTGGCGACCTCCGCCTGGCGTTCTTGCGGCAGAGCCGACAAAATCATCGCAGCCTGCTGCGGTTCGAGGTACGAAAGCACCAATGCAATCGTTTGCGGATGCTCGTTTTGGATAAAGTTTAAAATTTGGCCAGGATCTGCCTTTCGGGCAAAATCAAACGGCCGCACTTGCAGGTTGGCGGTCAAGCGATTGATAATATCCATCGCTTTCGTCTCGCCCAACGCTTTTTGCAAAATTTCTTTTGCGTACGTAATGCCGCCTTGCGAAATGACCTCCTTCGCTACGGCAATCTGATGAAATTCAGCCAAGATTTTTTCTTTTTCATCGGTATCTACTTTTCGCACATTGGCGATTTCCAATGTGAGCTGCTCGATCTCATCCTCGCGCAAATGCTTGAACACCTGGGCAGAGATTTCCGGCCCTAGTGAGATGAGGAGGATAGCCGCCTTCTGTCTTCCCGACAACTCTTTAGCGCCGCGAGCCATATCTTTCACTCCTTAATCTTCTGCTAGCCAAGTACGAAGCAGAACAACAAATTCATCCGGCTTGCTTCGCGCCAATTTTTCAAGCTGTTTTCTGACCACGACCTGGTCGCCGTCTTCCTGGTAGATCAAGTCTGGGATTTCGGTAGGTTGGGTAGGAGCCAGCAAGTCTGACATCTCTTCTTCCTGTTGCTGCTTCGCTTGATTGCGTCTGCGGATGATGAGGAAGGCAACAGCGGCGAGAGCCAGCACGGCAATACCACCAACGGTCCACAATACAGCCGGGCTGAGTGCGCTGGAATCTTCGACAGCCACTTTGCCAGAAAATTGACGTGGGAGAACGGAAATGTGCTTGTCCAGTTCTTCTTCGCTCAAATCGGTCGCTTTGTCGCTTAGTGTCACGCGGACGACATTGCGCAGGACCTGCTTGATACTTTCGATGGTAGCGGCATCTAGTTCACCGCCATTTGGTGGTTCTACCCCTACGTTGATCGTCAGGTCCTCGATTTTGTAAGGGCTTAGCGTTACATTTCGTGTAATTCGATTGACTTCGCGGTTAATCGTGTCATTTAACTCTTCATACTGACTGTTGCTGCCCTGCGGATTGTTCCCCGGGTAATTGGGGACTGCATTCGCGCCTGTTCCGGCTATGCCTCCCGGCGGTTGGCCTTGACCCGAGAATGCCTTCGATAATTTTTGGGAAGAGATGATAAGTCCTTCGTTGTTCTCTTTGTCAGGCGCCTCCACGAGATTCTCTACGCGATTTTCCTTATCAAAGTTCATTTTGATAAACGCGTGGACAATCACCTTGTCTCGGCCCATGATCGTTCCAAGCAGGTTGTACAGATTTTGTTGAATCTTCTTCTCAACCTCGGACTTGATGGCTTCTTGCTGCTTAAAGCTGCTCAATGTTCCTTCTGCTTCGTTGCCTTCGGCGCGTTCCAGCGGGTTCGAGTACTGGTCCGTAATCGCGATGGCGTCCATCGGCAATTTCGGAACGCTTCGGGAGACGAGCAAATACAAGGCGTTGATCTGCTTTTGCTCCAGCGTCGTGCCCGGCTCCACCTCGACGATGACCGATGCCGTTGCCGTATCAGGCGTTTCCGTGACCCAAACACTTTCCTGCGGCAGCGTAATCATCACTTGTGCCGAACGCACGCCTTTCACGCGTTCGAGCATTTTGCGCAGTTCTTGTTGCAGCGCTTCTTTTTTCATCACATCGAATTGTCTGTCGGTAACACCGAGCGTATTGGAAAAAATTTCGGAGTTGATGCCGGCCTGGCTGGGAATGCCTTGGGCGGCCAGATCGACGATCACATCCTGCGCCATGGTTTGCGGCACTTCAATGCCCGTCCCATTCCCCGTAATCCGGTACGGAATCTGCTGGGCATCCAGTTCTTTTTTGATCGCGCCGATTTCTTGTTCGCTCAGTCTCTGATCGTAGAGTGGCTTGTAGACCGGCTGAGAAGCAATGTATATGTATAAGCCCAACGAAATCAACAGAAAAAGCGAGATTCCGGCAATCATCCATTTTTGCTTTCGGGAAAACTGGTTCCATTTAGACGCAAGCTGATTTCTGTATAAAGCTAAACGTTCGTTCATGTTTCACCTCTCACTGGATAAAACGACAATCAAATCGACATTCGCATGATTTCTTGGTAAGACTCGATGATTTTATTCCGGACTTGCATCGTCATTTGCAGCATCACAGAAGCTTTTTGCCCGGCGACGGTCAATTGATGCACATCTGTAATTTCTCCGGCAGCGAATCGATCTGCGAGATTGGCCGATTCTACTTGCGCCTGATTCACCTGGTTTAGCGCGTCCGACAAGTACGAGGTAAAGTCCTTCGTCACTTCGGCAGGTGTCGGCAATTGGTTGGCGACTGGCGTCCGAATCGGAGCCGTTTGGGAAAGCGCGTTTATGTCCATTTATGTTTGTTCACCCGCTTTATTTGATTTCCAAAGCTTTCAGCATCATCGCCTTGCCCGCGTTCAAAGCTGTCACGTTGGCCTCGTAGGAACGCGATGCCGAGATCAGGTCGACCATTTCCTTCATCGGATCGACATTCGGCAACAGCACGTACCCCTCTTGATCCGCATCGGGATGAGCAGGATCGTATACGCGTTTAAACGGCGTGTTGTCCTCCTGAATGGCCGTGACTCTCACCCCTTGCTCTTCGACCCGGCCCGTAGCTATTCCTACTGCCGCTTGCAGAAAATTGTCGAATGATTGTGTCGACCGCGGTGACAATTCGACCATTTTCCGGCGATACGGCTGCCACTTGCCATCCACAAAATTTGCGCGTGTCGTTTCGGCGTTGGCAATATTCGACGCGATCGTATCCAGTCGCAAGCGGTTGGCAGTCAATGCAGAAGCACTCGTATTAATCCCTTGAAACAAGCTCATCGTTATTTCCCTCCACCCTCAATGACACTGCGCAATTTCTGGAAATGTCCTGCTGTCAGCTGTGTTAGGCCGCTGTACCAGATCTGGTTTTTTGCCAACTCGGTTGTCTCGGTTTCCAGATCCACATCATTCCCGCTGTTCTGCACGTAGTTATTCGGATTGGAAACGACTTGGGGCATGGCAAACCCGCCAGTATTGCCAAACGGAATGTGGCGCTGATCGGTTCGATAGGCCTCAAGCTTCCCCTTTCCTATTTTCCCATTTAGTTCCTCTTGCAGATAGCCCTCAAAAATTACCTGTTGACTTTTGAATTGAGGGGTATCGATATTGGCAAGATTGTTCGCGATCGTCCGATGCCGCAGCGTCGCGGCATTCATCGCTCTCTCCAGGACCTGCAGATGATAACTCTCCAGCATGTAGCCTTCTCCCCCAATATGTGTCAATTCATTTCCACAAATCTGCCTATAATTCCTGTTATTTCGACACCGAATTTACGATTCAATCATAGCAAAATCGTAATAGTGAAAAAAGCCCCTATTGATGTTGTTTTTCAAAATGATTCAATGGCACTAAATCCCTGTTTTTTTACTGGTTTTGACATGCAATCCATATTCCATGCACCGTGGATAGACTGTCGCACAAAAATCAATAGATAATTTTTGGAAGTGACCCTAGTCGCCGTTATCGGCGTTGGGCAAAAGTACCCATGAAAAAAGGTATAGCAACGAGTGTTGCTATACCTTGAATTTCACTTTCACGAAACTTTTTATGCCAATTTGCCTTAGGAGGTTTTCAGCTTTTCCAGCTCAGGCAACAGTTTTTCGTTCAATACTTTGATGAAGGTTCCTTTCATTCCCAAAGAACGGGATTCAATCACACCCGCACTCTCCAGCTTCCGCAGCGCGTTGACAATCACGGAACGGGTAATGCCTACGCGATCCGCAATTTTCGACGCGACGAGCAAACCTTCCTTGCCTTCAAGCTCTTCGAAAATGTGCTCGACAGCTTCCAGCTCGCTGTAGGACAAAGAGCCGATCGCCATTTGCACGACAGCCTTGCTGCGCGCTTCTTCCTCAATCGCTTCCGAACGCTCGCGCAAGATCTCCATTCCGACTACGGTCGCGCCCACTTCTGCGAGGATCAGGTCGTCGTCCACAAATTGATCGTTGATGCGTCCGAGAATCAGCGTACCCAAACGATCGCCGCCCCCCATGATCGGAACGAGCGTCGTCCAGCCGGAACGGAATACATCTTTCATCTCCACCGGGAAAATGGTATACGGACTCTCTACGTCCAGGTTTGCCGACGTTTCTTCCACTTTCAAGAGACCTTGGCTATACTCCTCTGGAAAGCGGCGCTCTTCCAGCATCTTGCGCATGCGGCTGTTGTCCATCTCCTGGTGGATGGCAAAGCCAAGCAGCTTGCCTTTGCGGCTTACGACAAATGTATTCGCTTCAATCACATCGCTCAGTACTTGCGCCATTTCATTAAAATTAACAGCATGGCCGGCAGATTTTTGCAACAAGCGGTTAATTCTTCTTGTTTTCGACAGTAGATCCATCTGTGTTTTCCTCCCAAATGTATGTGTCCTACCTACCCAATAACTATAAAATGTATTGACTCAAATCTTTGTTCCCCGCGATCGATCCCAGCTTTTGCCGAACGTAGTCAGGGGTGATTTGCACAACCTCTAGATGAATTTCCGGGGCTTCAAACGAAAGATCCTCCAGCAACTTTTCCAGCATGGTGTGCAAGCGTCTCGCTCCAATGTTATCGGTACTCTGATTGACTTCCGCAGCCATTTTGGCAATCTCTTCGATCGCTTCCTGGGTGAATTCTACCCGCACGCCTTCCGTTTCCAGCAAGGCGACGTACTGCTTGAGCAGCGCATTTTTCGGTTCTGTCAAAATTCGCACAAAATCCTCGACGCGCAAGCTCGTCAACTCTACCCGAATCGGAAAGCGTCCTTGCAACTCCGGAATCAAATCAGACGGTTTGGCCATATGAAACGCTCCAGCCGCGATAAACAGGACGTAATCCGTTTTCACCGGACCGTATTTCGTCATGACTGTGGAGCCTTCCACGATCGGCAAAATATCGCGTTGCACGCCTTCGCGGGATACATCCGGCCCACGGCCATCCTTGCCCGCAATCTTGTCGATTTCGTCGATAAAGATGATGCCATGCTGCTCGGCCCGACGAATCGATTCCTGCGTCACTTCGTCCATATCCACCAGTTTTTGCGCTTCCTGCTGAATTAATACCTTTCGGGCATCTTTAATTCGCAATTTTCGCTTCTTCGTCCGTTTGGGTATCAGGCTGCCGAGCATATCCTGCATTTGCATCCCCATTTGTTCTGTACCCGGAACCTGGAACATGTCAAACATGGTTGGCGATTGATCTTCTACATCAATCTCGATCATTTGTTCTTCCAGTTGTCCATTCGCAAGCTGCCAAGCCACCTGTCTGCGCTGTTGCTGAACGGAAGCTTCTTCCTGATCGTGCGACTCCTGTTGCTGCTGCTGTCCGCCGAACAGCATTTCCAGCGGATTTTTGAACGAGCTTTGCTGTTTGCGGGATGGAACCAGTGCGTTTACGATCGCCTCGTTGGCGAGCTTTTCCGCTTTTTCTTTTACCGCTTCCATTTTTTCCTGCTTCACAGTTCGGATGGAGGCTTCCACCAAATCCCGCACCATCGACTCTACATCTCTTCCTACATACCCAACCTCGGTGAATTTGGTCGCTTCTACCTTGATGAACGGCGCCCCGGTAAGCTTGGCAATTCGGCGGGCAATCTCGGTTTTCCCCACCCCGGTCGGTCCGATCATCAAAATATTTTTAGGAACTACCTCGTCAATCATCTGCTCCGGCAACAGACTCCGGCGATAGCGATTGCGAAGCGCCACAGCGATGGCTTTCTTGGCTTGGGCCTGCCCGACGATGTATTTGTCCAAATGCTCTACGATCTTCCGCGGAGTTAATTGCTCAAGATTCAGCACAGAAGTTCCTCCCTTTTCGCTCAATTCAACTCATCCACCACAAGATTGTTGTTCGTGAACACACAAATCTCGGCAGCGGTTCGAAGCGATGCTTCTGCAATTTCTCGGGCACTCAGATGCGGCGCGTATGTTTTCAAAGCACGGCCGGCCGCCAAAGCAAAGCTGCCGCCGGAGCCGATTGCGAGAATGCCGTCATCCGGCTCGATGAGCTCTCCGTTGCCGGAGATCAGCAACAGATGCTCCTTGTTCGCCACAATCATCATCGCTTCCAGACGGTGCAAGACTTTGTCCATACGCCACTCCTTCGCCAGCTCGACTGCCGCCCGTTGAAGGTTTCCGTGGTATTCCTCAAGCTTGCCTTCGAACTTTTCAAACAGGGTAATGGCATCGGCAACGGAGCCTGCAAATCCTGCCAAAACTTCTCCGCGATAGAGCCTTCTTACTTTTTTGGCACCATGCTTCATCACCATGCTGTTTCCAAAGGTAACCTGACCGTCTCCGGCCATCGCGGTTGCCCCGTTATGCGAAATCGCGAATATAGTTGTTGCGTGAAACTGTTCCATCACTGATTCCTCCCGTTATGTCCGATTGGCGGAACCTGTATCATTCGGGTTAGCCCGCGGATGAGCGGTGTCATATACATGGCGAAGCCGCTCCTTGGTCACATGCGTGTATACCTGCGTCGTGGAGACATTGACATGTCCCAGCAGTTCTTGAACCGTCCGGAGGTCAGCCCCTCCATTCAACATATGGGTCGCAAACGTGTGACGAAAGGTGTGAGGAGAAACACGCAAATGAGAAGCGCACCTATCTACGTATTTGTCTACAATCCGGCGAACGCTGCGGTCGGACAATGGCTCTCCGCGATAGTTAACCAGCAGGTTGCCGTGATCTGCTCGACCGGCCAACAGTTTTTCTCTTCCATACTCTAGGTATTGCCTAAGAACGGCGCAGGCATAACTTCCGACAGGCACATACCGCTCTTTTGCCCCTTTTCCATAAACAAGCGCCACGCCCATGCCCGGATTCACATCATCGACTGACAAGGTAACCAGTTCGGAAACCCGCATGCCGCTGGCGTACAACAGCTCGAATATCAGCCGATCCCGTATGCCCAGGGGCGTGGATGTATCTGGCAGATCAAAAAACGCTTGAATCTCTTGTGGATACAAAAAGGAAGGGAGTTTCTTCTCCATTTTTGGAGTGGAAACGAGTTGGAATGGATTTTGCTCCAGCAGGCCTTCACGCAACAAAAAACGATACAAGCTTCGCAAGCTGGAGAGCTTGCGCGCAATACTTCGGCGGGATAACCCCCTGCCCGCCAAATGCGCGAGAAAGGAGCGACCATGCAAATAAGAAACAGCAGCAAATGCAAAGATTTGGTGCTGTTCCATAAAGGAGACAAATTCGCTGATATCTGCCATATACTGCTTTACCGTATGAGGAGAGGCGTTTTTTTCAACTCGCAAATAACGGGTAAACATCGCAAGCTCCGCAGAAATTTGTTGCGACATGTCCATACGGGATGCACCCTCCTCGAAGCACCTATATAGTAACACAGACGAAATTCGGATATCAACGTTAATTGTGTCGTTATTGTGTAAAATTCTGAATTGTATCTAGCGCTCGCTCAGCGAGCTTTTCGTTTTTCTCACGCTTGTTCCGAATCCGCTCCGGCCACTCGGGAACCAGTCCAAAATTCGCATTCATCGGCTGAAAATGTTTGGGGTCCGCTGTCGTAATGTACCGCGCCATGCTGCCCATGATCGTTTCCGGAGGGAGCACGATCAGCTCCTCGCCTTTTGCCAGACGCGCTGCATTGATGCCCGCGAGCAGGCCGGACGCGGCAGATTCCACATATCCTTCTACCCCTGTCATTTGGCCCGCAAAGAACAGCGTGTCGCGTTCCTTGTACTGGTACGTAGGTCGCAAAAGCTTCGGCGAATTGATAAACGTATTGCGGTGCATGACACCGTAACGGACGATCTCGCAGTTTTCCAGGCCCGGAATCAACGAGAATACCCGTTTTTGCTCCGGCCATTTCAGATGCGTCTGGAAGCCGACGATGTTGTACAAGGTAGCCGCACCGTTGTCCTGGCGAAGCTGAACGACGGCATACGGTTTTTTGCCTGTGCGCGGGTCCGTCAGACCGACCGGCTTCAGCGGACCGAACAGCATCGTTTGGCGTCCGCGCTTGGCCATGACCTCGATCGGCATGCAGCCCTCGAAGAAGATTTCTTTTTCGAATTCCTTCAACGGGACGGCTTCGGCGGCAATCAGCTCCTCGTAGAAGCGATTGAATTCTTCCTCCGTCATCGGGCAGTTCAGGTACGCCGCCTCGCCTTTATCGTACCGGGAAGCCACGAATACTTTATTCATGTCGATCGAGTCTTTTTCGATAATCGGCGCTGCCGCATCATAGAAGTATAAGTATTCTTCTCCCGTCAGCTCCTTGAGCTTCTGGGAAAGCGCCGGCGATGTCAGCGGTCCTGTTGCGATGACGACGATTCCGTCCGCAGGAATGTCGGTGATTTCATCCGTGATGACCTCGATCAGCGGATGATTTTTCACCGCATCGGTGACATAGCCAGCAAACTCATGCCGGTCTACCGCAAGCGCTCCCCCTGCGGGAACCGCGCAACGGTCAGCAGCCTCGATAATAACCGAGCCCAGCCGACGCATTTCTTCCTTTAATACACCAACGGCATTGGTCAAGGAGTTCGCGCGCAAGGAGTTGCTGCAGACCAGTTCTGCGAATTTGTCGGTATGATGGGCAGGCGTCTGGGTTTTGGGCCGCATTTCGTACAGCCTGACGGGAATGCCTGCCTTGGCGATTTGCCAGGCAGCCTCGCTTCCGGCCAAACCGGCGCCTACTACGGTAATCAGTGGTGTTGTCATGCTGTTTCGTCCTCCAAGCTACAAATTCTGCCTCGTCCCATCAGGAGTCTGCTTCTTCCTGATAGTCGCATTTGGTGCAGACAACGCTAACCCCTTGCTTCTTGCGCTTCTTTTCTACCAGGAGGCTTGCACATTTCGGGCAAGGACGGGCAATCGGTTTGTCCCACGATACAAAATCGCATTCCGGATATCGGTTACAGCCGTAAAAAATCCGGCTCTTTTTAGATTTACGTTCGATAATCTGTCCGGTTTCACACTGCGGGCACTTTACTCCCGTTTCTTTGACGATCGGCTTCGTATTGCGGCATTCCGGGAAGCCGGAACAAGCGAGGAACTTGCCGAAGCGTCCAAGCTTGTAAACCATCACGCGCCCGCAAAGCTCGCAGGTCTCATCAGACTCTTCGTCCTTCAGCTCTACTTCCTTCATCTCTTCTTCGGCTACCGCCACCCGTTTGGCAAAGTCCCCGTAAAACGCATCGAGAATCTGCACCCAGTTCGCTTTTCCTTCCTCGATTTCGTCCAGATCGGACTCCATGTTGGCGGTAAACTCCGCGTTGAGAATCTCCGGAAAGAATTCCTCGATCAGCGTAATGACGATTTCCCCCAGCTCTGTCGGGATAAACCGCTTTTCCTCCAGTGCGACATAGCCTCGCTTCTGAATGGTTTCCAGTGTCGGCGCGTACGTGGAGGGACGGCCAATGCCTCCTTCTTCGAGCGTCTTGATGAGACGGGCTTCCGAGTAACGCGGCGGCGGCTGGGTAAAGTGCTGCGCCGGCGTTATGTCTTTTTGTTCAAGAATCTGCCCTTCGTCGATTGGCGGCAGGAAGCTTTCTTCCTCGGTGTCATCATCATTTCCTTCTATATAAACCTTCATGAATCCGGGGAATTTCACTTTCGAGCCAGTCGCTCGGAACATGACGCCCCCGGCATCTATGTCCACACTCATCGTATCGAGGACAGCGGAAGACATCTGGCTCGCCAGAAACCGCTCCCAAATGAGTCGATACAAACGCAGCTGATCTCGTGACAGAAATTCCTTGATCTCATCCGGCGTACGAGCCACCGACGTTGGGCGGATCGCCTCATGCGCATCCTGTGCGTTTTCTTTTTTGACCTGGACACGCGGTTCGGCTGGTATGTAGTCCGCGCCAAATTTTTCTTGTATGTATTCTTTCGCTTCATTTTGCGCGGTTTCGGATACGCGGGTCGAGTCCGTACGCATATACGTAATCAAACCGACTGCGCCTTCCTTGTTGCCGACATCGATCCCCTCATACAATTCCTGCGCGATCCTCATCGTCTTGGCCGTGCGGAAATTGAGCTTGCGCGCCGCCTCCTGCTGCAGGGAGCTGGTGATAAACGGCGGTGCAGGATTGCGTTTGCGCTCGCGCTTCGTTACCTTGCGCACGACAAACGACTGATCCTTCAGTTTGTCCAGCACGCGCTTGACGTCTTCTTCCGATTTCAGTTCGACTTTTTCATCTTCGTAGCCGTAAAACTTCGCTTCAAACTCTTTGCCATTGCTTGCGAGCTTGGTGGCAATCGTCCAATACTCCTCGGGAATAAATTGCTGAATTTCGCGTTCCCGGTCCATGATCAGCTTGACGGTAACGGACTGGACGCGTCCGGCACTCAAGCCCTTGCGCACTTTTTTCCACAGGATCGGGCTGATGTTGTAGCCGACCAGCCGGTCCAAAATACGTCGCGCCTGCTGGGCATTCACCAAATCCATGTTGATGTGGCGCGGATGCTTGAACGCTTCCTTGATCGCGTCTTTGGTAATCTCGTTGAACACCACGCGGAGCGGCTGGCTCAAATCGAGACCGAGATATTGGGCCAGATGCCAGGCAATGGCTTCCCCTTCGCGATCCGGGTCGGCTGCCAGATAGACTTTCTTCACTTTTTTGGCGGCATCCTTCAGGCCCTTGAGTACATCGCCCTTGCCGCGAATGGTTATGTATTTGGGTTCAAAGCCATGATTGACATCTACCCCCATCTGACTTTTCGGGAGGTCACGCACATGTCCCATGGACGCTTTCACGATATATTTGCTACCCAGATATTTTCCAATCGTCTTCGCTTTCGCAGGGGATTCTACGATTACGAGCGTATCAGCCATTTTTTCCTCCCCTTTTCGTAAGGAATCTTCCCTATTATTAAATATGCGAATCCGATTTGTCAAACACTTGCAAGCTGTAGGGGACTCCCGAAAAGGGGCAAGCATGCCTTACCGCCGCGCAAAATACCCCCCTGGCAGTGCAGCAAGAATTCCTTTTGCCTCCAGTCTGATCAGAAGCTGATGGACGTTTTTGCGTCGGTCCGGTTCCAGACGCTGCACAAGCTCGTCAACATGTACCCCTTCGTATGTGATCGCCTCCACAATCGCGCTTTCCTCTGCGGTAAGCGCACTGTTGCGGCCGTTTTTTCCGTTCGCGGGATGGGACTCGCCGCCGCTCGTCACTGTCAGCGGCCATTCCTCCAAAATATCATGGATGCTTGTTACTAGCTTTGCTCCTTGTTTGAGCAAGTTATGCGGCCCTGCGCTCATCGCGGAAAAAATGGGGCCTGGAATGGCAAATACATCGCGTCCTTGCTCCAACGCACAGTCTGCCGTAATCAGCGATCCGCTTTTTTCAGCCGCCTCTACGACTACGACGCCTAGACTGAGTCCGCTGATAATGCGGTTTCGTTCGGGGAACAGCCCCGGGATCGGCGGAGTATCTGGCGGATATTCGGACAAAAGTAGTCCGAAAGATTCAATTTTTTCATAGAGCCCACGATGTCTCGGCGGATATACGTGATTCAGCCCGCAGCCCAATACCGCGATCGTCTTCCCTCCTGCCGAAAGCGCCGCCTGGTGCGCTTCGCCATCAATGCCGTAGGCCAGACCGGATACAATCGCAAGACCCGCCTGCGCCAGCTCCTTCACCAAATAGGCGCAGCTCGCCCGCCCGTACGGCGTCGGCTTGCGCGACCCGACCACTCCGATGGCAGGTGCGTTGAGCAGCTTGCGATCCCCTCGACAAAACAGCGTCAGCGGCTGGTCGGGAATATGCCGGAGCAAATCGGGATAGTCTTCGTCCAGGATGCAGAGAAAATGGGCCCGACTCGCTTCTCTTTTTTCCAACAGCCGCGTCACGGCATCGGCGTTTGTTTGCCTGTCGAGTTGTTGCATCAGCGTGTCGGAAAAACCCAGCTCTTCTCCGATCCATCGCCAATGATCGACAGCACGCTGAAACGTCCCTGCCATTTCGTGCAATTTCCTGATTTTTTGACGTCCCAAGCCTGGCGTCATCGTCAGTACATACAGCCAATCTCGCTCCCTGATACTCGGTTTGCCCATTCATGCACCCTCCTTGCCATTCCTGGCGCAGCCTTGGACAGCTTCGAGTGCCATTATAGCGAAAGACAGCGGCCTGCTTCAAAAAAAGAAAAAGCGGACAAGCCTCTGCCTGTCCACTTCTTGAAGCAAAACAATTACTTGTTCAAAACCTTTTCCAGCATGCCGCGCTCTTTCAACACTTCTACCAGTGTTTCCCCGATCACAGCCGGCGTTTTCGCTACGCGTACGCCGCACTCTTCGAGCTTCGCGATTTTCTCGGCAGCTGTACCTTTACCGCCGGAGATGATGGCACCAGCGTGTCCCATGCGTTTTCCTGGAGGAGCCGTTTGTCCGCCAATGAAGCCGACTACCGGTTTTTTCATGTTCGCCGCGATCCATTCAGCTGCTTCTTCTTCCGCTGTACCGCCGATTTCCCCGATCATGATCACAGCTTCTGTGTCTGGGTCTTCGTTGAACAGTTTCAGTACATCGATGAACTCCATTCCTTTTACAGGGTCGCCACCGATACCGACAGCAGTGGACTGGCCGATGCCGCGAGTCGTGGTTTGATGTACCGCT
This sequence comes from Brevibacillus sp. SAFN-007a, assembly GCF_051967035.1. Lineage (NCBI taxonomy): Bacteria > Bacillati > Bacillota > Bacilli > Caryophanales > Paenibacillaceae > Brevibacillus > Brevibacillus sp. SAFN-007a. The sequence continues at coordinate 104,461 of NZ_JBQCKK010000006.1, forward strand.
TCATACGTCAAGGTACCGGAGCGGGATACGATTCCCACTTTACCAGGAGTGTGAATGTAGCCTGGCATGATACCGATTTTGCACTCGCCCGGAGTGATAACGCCAGGGCAGTTCGGTCCGATCAGTTTGGTTTTCTTGCCTTCCATGTAACGTTTTACTTTTACCATGTCGAGGACAGGAATGCCTTCTGTGATGCAGATCACGAGGTCCAGCTCCGCATCAACCGCTTCCATGATCGCGTCAGCCGCGAACGGAGGAGCAACGTAGATAACGGAAGCATTTGCGCCTGTTTTTTCTACTGCTTCTGCCACGGTGTTGAAAATCGGAATACCGTCCACTTCGGTGCCGCCTTTACCAGGAGTGACACCGCCAACCATTTGTGTACCGTATTCAACGGCTCCGCGAGTGTGGAACAAACCTGTTGCACCGGTAATCCCTTGTGTAATTACTTTTGTATGTTTGTTAACGAGAATACTCATCGCGTTTTTTCCCACCTTTTTTTACGTATCTACTCGCACTTGCTTACTTTACCAAGGATACGATTTTCTCAGCGCCATCTGCCATGGATTCAGCCGCAACGATGTTCAGACCGGATTCATTCAGGATTTTCTTGCCGAGGTCTACGTTTGTACCTTCGAGACGTACAACGAGTGGTTTGTCCAGCTTGATTTGTTTTGCTGCATTCACGACGCCGTTTGCAATCACGTCACATTTCATGATACCGCCGAAAATGTTAACGAAAATGCCTTTTACTTTTTCGTCGCGCAAAATGATTTTGAACGCTTCGGTTACTTTTTCTTCGGTAGCACCGCCGCCTACATCGAGGAAGTTGGCAGGATCTCCACCGTAAAACTTCACGATGTCCATGGTTGCCATGGCAAGACCCGCACCGTTTACCATGCAGCCGATGTTGCCATCGAGTGCGATGTAGGACAGATCGTATTTGGACGCTTCGATTTCTTTCTCGTCTTCTTCGTCCAGGTCGCGCAGAGCGACAACGTCAGGATGACGATAGAGAGCGTTGCTGTCGAAGTTCAGTTTGGCATCGAGCGCCATAACTTCACCGTCGCCAGTAACAACGAGCGGGTTGATTTCCGCGATAGAGCAGTCTTTTTCCACGAAGGCTTGGTACAGGCTCATCATGAATTTCGCTGCTTTGTTGATGAGTTCTTTCGGGATATTGATCGCATAGGCCAGACGGCGTGCCTGGAATGCGTTCAGACCTGTTACCGGATCGATGACTTCTTTGAAGATTTTTTCCGGAGTTTTCGCTGCTACTTCCTCGATCTCCGTACCGCCCTCTTCCGAAGCCATCATCACAACGCTACCGGTCGCACGGTCCACAACGACACCCACGTAGTATTCTTTTTTAATATCGCAGCCTTGCTCGATCAAGAGGCGTTTTACTTCTTTGCCTTCCGGACCTGTTTGATGAGTTACCAGCACTTTGCCAAGAATTTCACTGGCATATGTACGAACTTCATCCAGGTTTTTCGCCACTTTTACACCGCCAGCTTTACCGCGGCCACCAGCATGGATTTGCGCTTTCACGACAACAACCTGGGTGCCCAGCTCTTTCGCTGCTTCCACAGCTTCTTCCACTGTGAACGCTACGCGACCTTCGGGAACTTTTACACCGTACTGCTTAAGTATCTCTTTGCCTTGATACTCATGAATGTTCATTCTCCATCCTCCTATGGCAGATAAAGATCGGCAAGCTTTTAGACCGGTTCGAAGACATCGGTCTTCTTCCGGCCAACAGCCTCCACTATCAGTGCAACGTAACTATTCTACGACAAAAAATGCAAAAGTGGTAGTAATATGTTCTCTTTAGCGTGACCATAACGACGAAACTTCATGAGGAAAACCCATCATTTTCTAAGACTTTGCAACAATTTCCACTGCGCTTCGGCGATTTCATTATGAGCGAACCATTTTGCATCCAATTGAAAATGCGCTGCATAAAAAATGACTTCGCGCTCTTTCCCGTTCACGGTGACGAATAAGCGATACTGTTCCGGTCCTGGGTCTTTTGGTGCGCTTTTCAGCCCTTCTGCCGTTTGCAAAAGGCGCACGGTCTGGTGCGCAACCCCCTGCTCCACAGTCGTTTTCCTGACTTCCCATTCCAGGTTCTCCACAGCCATGGCACCTGTCCGTGCAATCCGGATCTTGCTCGCCTTGAAGAGCTGCTCCAGCTCGTTTTCTTCCTGGTCCGTTGGAGGAATCCATCCTGTCAGCTTGGAAAAGAGGCCGCTGTCCACATGAAACGCATGGGTTTCTTTTCCAAACGGCACGCTGATCAAGGTAGGGGTCAACACGGTCACTTCCAGCGGCTTTTCTGCTGAATTGATGCGCAAACGATAGTTCGGATAGAGCGGATACTGCTTTTGGCTGGCCGCCGTCTCCGGTACAGCCGTTGCCAACGCCTTCCGGATAGCTTCCATCTCCGGCTCCCCAAGCACCCGCGTCCTGGCGAGATCCTCGGCCGAGAGCAGGACCGTGTTCATTTTTTGCGACAGCAAGCCTTTTCCCGTCAGCTTTTGAATCCAGTGATAAAAAGCGACAGCGCCTGCACCGCGGTATGTATTTTCGCCAAACTGGCTAGCCCCTTCTCCGACTGCAACGACGAGAGGGGCTGATTTTTTCCGGTATAAGACGAGCGTGAACCGAACGTCTTCCTGCTGCAAGGCTGTCTCTGAGAGCTGCAAATCGTTGCCCTGACCAGGCAATTCTTGCTTGAAGGTTGGCAAATCCAGCATGACTTCCTGCCCATCTGTCGACATGACCGTTACTTTTTCTACCGCGTCCAGCTCTTTCTCGATACGGTCACTCAAGTCGACTGGCGCCTTGTCGGACTGCGCACAACCGGAAATCACCATACTTGCGATCATCACAATGAACAGGTAAGCACGCAAAGACGATACCATGCAGCACCCTCCCTCTAGGATCAGTCCTGCCCGATGATTCTACAAAAGTCCCAATCGTCGGCTGATCTCACTGCCAAGCTTTCGTTTGACGTAAATCTCTCCGATCTGATGCGGGTCTTTGACCACAACCGAGCGATTGTTCGTGCGGATGACAACGTACTTTTCACTGTTTTTATCCAGCCCGCAAATCAGTTCGGAGGAAACCTCCACGAAAATCGCGACGACATGCTTGCCGTCCACTTTTTTCAGGGTGATCTTCGGAAAAGGAGTTAATAATGGCGATGTCTTGTCCTGGATGTACTGCGTAATGGCTAGAATGTATTTATCAGCGTCGCCGTATTGCTCGATCTCGTGATCGATGCCGCAAATGGTGCCTTCATCCGTAATCCCCAGAAAAAGATTGCCGTTGTTCGAATTGGCGAATGCTACGATTGTTTTAATAATTCCGCCTTTGGACAGCAAAAAGTCGCGCTTGAATTCGATCATGTCGTTTTCGCCGAGCGAAGCCGCCACAAGCGGGTCGTCTACCCTTCCGAGATAGCGAAACCTGCTGATCGCCCCCAAGCGATACACGTACTCTTCAAAGATATCGGCCGGCAAAGACAGGTCTTCCAGACTCGCATCTGTATTCTGCCATAATTTATACGTCTGAGGAGCGAAGCACATGTCAAACAATACATTCCCGCCGAGCGATCGGATGTTCATTCCGATAGCGGCAGACTTGGTGATTCCCGGCTGATAAGGGGGGTCGTTCTCCACCTCCAGGACACCGGAATGGAGCAAATAGTCAAAATAGTGCCGAGGCAGCTGGGCATTTTGCCTGAGAAGCTCTCGGTCATTTGTGGCTCTGCGAATCTCGTGGTACAAGTCAAAACGAACAGATTTTTCTGTCAGTTCGTGGACGACGGCGACTAAGGAACAAATATAGCGCATGTTTTCCCTCGTTCTTTTCTTTGGAATCCTTGTCATGGTTTGGTCATATTTTAACGCAACTATTTGGAGATTGACCAGTTTTTTTATCGGATCAACGGGTAAACGACGGCGGATCGACCGGAAAACCGGGCAGTCTGTCGTCTAGCTCCCTTCCTTTTCCAGCGGGGACTGGTAGGCGTACAAGAGCGTCTGAAGCTTCAAGGATAGCCCCATGTCTCCTTTTATTTTCAGCTTGCCCGTCACAAGTGCTGCGACCGGATTGAGTGTACCGCGGACAAGCTTGATGAAATGATCAGCGGACAGTTCCAGGGTGCACCCCGCCTGTTCGGTCATCCCGAGGCGATAGGTCGCTTCGTCGTTGGCAAATTTGATCTCGTACGTGCCTTCCTCTCTTCCGGAAAGCACAAGATGATAGACGGCAGCAAAGCTGCGAATCGGCTGCGGATTCGCTTTGACCTTTTGCGCCAGCTCTTCCAATGTTTCGTGTACAGACATGTTCATCCCCCTTTTTGTCGCCCTTTCCGGATACTAAAAAAGAAAGCCGGGCACTTTGCCGGCTTATTTGACTCGAACGGCAGTTCCGGTCGCAATGACCATCATCATGCCTTCTCGCAGCGTCTCGAAGTCGAGGTCGACCCCGACAACTGCATTTGCACCGAGGGCGCGCGCTTTTTCCTTCATTTCTTGCAGCGCCATTTCGCGTCCTTCCGCCAGTTTGCTCTCGTAGGAACCGCTTCTGCCACCGATGATATCGGTGATTCCAGCCAAAAAGTCGCGGACCACGTTGGCTCCCATAATGACTTCTCCGCTGACAATATCCAGATAGGCTTCAATTTCTTTTCCTTGCAACGTGCTGGTTGTGGTAATGATCATGGAAAAAGCCCCCCTCTTACCGAATTCATTTTACTCCGACACTAGAGAATACGATTGAATGCGGCTTCGGTTTCAAGCGCCATCTTGCGCGCAGCCGTTCCTCGTACCTGTCAGGATCGCGGCGAGGCCGTCTTCTGTGCTTTGATAGCGGAAGAGGCCAAACTTGCCTGCGCGATCAGATCCCGCCAGGAGCGTGCGAAAAAATCAGGCTCCGTGTAGCCGTTCACATGGCCGACTGCTGCGGAAACCGTGATGCCAAGGACGTCGATCGGACGCGAAATCCACTCGATGTACTGCGCGATCAGCGCGTCAGAAGCAGTAGAGATCAAGACGAATTCATCCCCTGCGTAGCGGCTCAGATGATCTCCCTGATCCGCAGCGATCGAGGACAGCACGGCCGAATAGGTTCGAATGACGTCATCGCCGAACGGATGCCCGTACTGCTTATTGATTCTGCCGAAATCGTTCACATCGATAAACAGGAGATGGAACGGAATTCTTTTCTGCAAATAGCCCTCCCCGATGAACTGGATATAAGGCGCCCGATACAGTCCGGACAACGAGTCTTTATATTGGGCCATTTGCATTTCTACGATTTCTTTTGTAATCATCCCGCTTACTTGCTCGCCGTTCAGGATGAGCGCCAGTCTGGCATTTTCTTGGAGAAAGTAGTGATGCGCCTCCCAAATGTTTTGATTCGCCGAAAGATAATGCACCTGTTGACACATCGCGTCGGCGACAATCCGGTTGGGATGCGCAGCGAGGACATCTCGAAAAGTCACTACACCTACGACCTCACCACCGTCCATGACGACCAACGAATCCGTCTGCTGCTGGTTCATGAGCCTTGCCGCATGCGAGACGGATTTGTCGGAGGAAATGGAATGGATCGTCGGGGTCATGATTTCGGAGATGTTCATAACAAATCCACCTCTCGCTGCACAGACAACGCAATTTTCAGTTCGGACCGCAGTACCATCGATTCGCTAATCATCCGCTCTGCTTCCTCAAGAATAATTTTCATCAGCACTTTTTCGTCCATCATCTGCAGGATCGAGTTTCTCAACAACACCGCCTCGATCTTCGGATGATCGATTTTCAGCAGGGTAAATTGCTCCGGGGACAGTGCCTCTGCCATTCTCCGTACCGCTTCCGGTCCGATGGGCGCTTTTCTGCCGATAATCAGCATGTCCTGCATCGGAGGGACTTCAAACTCGGATATTTTTAAGGAAAGGGTGGCTTTCCTTGAAACGCTGCTATCACCAATCATCAGTCATTCCTCCAATTCTGCTCTCCCCTCTTATTCTTCTCGCAGGCGAACCGGTTTTCCCAAAAGGTATCCTTGTCCCATTGCAATTCCCAAGGAAGAAGCACAGGCAAAATCCTCTTCTTCTTCCACTCCTTCAAGAATGAGTTGAGGCTCACACTTGCAAAAGTCGACAAACAGCTTGACGACGGTTTGTTTTTCTTCCGAAGACGAAAGCTCCTTGGAATAGAAGCGATCAATTTTGATGAAATCAGGCGAAAGATCCGTAATTTTACGGAAAATATTCGCTGCATCCCCGACATCATCCAGCGCGATCAAAAATCCCATTTTTTTCAATTCGCCAATACGATTCGTAAAAACGGGTTCATGCCAACAATCCCCTTCCATGATCGATTCGTTGATTTCCAGGACGATTCTCGTCAAATACGGAAAAAAGGCTTGCCGGATCTCCTCGATGAAGCGTGGAAACGAATCCTCCACGATTGTGGAAGGAAAAAGATTGACAAACAAGAGCTCCTGGGTGTGTTCGGTGGATGAACGAAAAAACGACAAAAGCGCATGCCGAAACGACTGGGTATCCAGCTCCGGCAGCTTTCTTTTTTGCTTGGCTAGCGAAAACAGCAGCTCCGGGTTTAGTCCCGCTTTACTGCGGAGCAGCACCTCATACCCGATTCTTCTTTTGTCAGGGAGTTGGCATATCGGCTGAAACGCATGGTAATACTCTCTTTTCTCGAATAATTCCGCAATGCTTTCCATCAATTTTCCTTTCCCTTTCCTAGCATATATAACAGAGAGAAAGCTTCCCAAAATGTGGGGCATAGGATGGACGCCCGATTCATTTGGAAATGCCGGGAAATTTTAACGACCAGTAAGACTGCAAACCCTAAAAACTTTGGCGGAAAATAGGTAAAAAAGATCACAAAATCTCCCGTACATTCGACGGATTGTGTCTTTATTCCTAGTTATTCGCCATTGTTTTGCATATCCCTTTCCAAATCATACTAAATTTCTGCTGAAAAAAAAGCAGCTTTTGGATGGAGCGGGATATTTTTCAGCGCCGCTTGGCGTGCTGTTTGCTCTTTTTTCGTTTTGCTTGGGCACTTTGCCGATTTTTTCATACAGTATCGGGTAAGGTGTTTGGCAAAAGAAAGGGAGGAAGAAAATGGCGATGATCTCGACCTATACGCTTCAGGTACAGAGCGGCCAGCTGTTTGCGGTCACGCTCGATGCAAATCCGACGACGGGGTACCAGTGGGCACTGTCCAATCCGGTGGACGAGACGTTTCTCTTTTTGCAATCCAGTGAATTTGTTCCGCCTTCGCAGCCCGACCGGATTGGGCAAGGCGGTCAGCAGCGCTTCACTTTTCGGGCGCAACGACGCGGCGTGACTTCGCTCTCGTTCAAGTACTGTCGTCCGTGGGAGCCGTCTGATTGTGCCAACTTTGTGTTTTATGTCGTTACGGTTGTGTGAGTGGTATTCGCTGGTGCGGGGTAAGTGAAGCCGGATTTTCGCATGACGCAGAAAAGGCGATTGGTCAAAAGCTTGGGCTAGGTAAGCCGATGGGCTTGCGTGTGTTTTACAGAGAGGGGCTTGTGGCAGATGCTGGAAAAAGCATCTATCCGTAATGGAAGCGAGAGGGAAACGTGTATTAATAATGCTTACACACTTTGGACGAATGTCTCTGCAAGCCTTTGTCTGGATGTTTTCAAAATCGTGCTTTGATATCGCAGATAGAATCCATAGAGCTTGCCCTTATCGTACATGTTTTTCGTTTTTGTAACTTTTTTGTAACCCCCACCGCAATCGTGTAGTTTAGAGTGAAGAAGGAGGCGATTCCCATCCGAAAAACTACGCGTTTTCTTGGCTATTTCAGTTATATGATTCTTGTTTATTTCTTCATGGATGTTCTCATGCTCTATGAGCTTACATTAGTTGAACGAACGAGGCAAACATACGATTCTTTTCCATCAAACTTGTACAGCTCACTTTATCCCATTTTGATCGGCTTCCTGTTCGCTCTTCCGAATTTTGTTCGATACATTCGATCAGAGGGGCGCTGGCGCTTTGATTAGGTAAGAAGCGTGGCTATTGGAATACCGACACTTTTCGGAACTACCGTTTTCCTCATCTACTTCTCTCCTGTCGGAAGCTATTTCCCTTCCTTGTCGATTCTCGCGAATGGAACAAGTTTTCGACGATTTGCGGTATCGTTTTTGGAAACTCCCTTCTCTCCAGTTTTCAAAAAGTCAACTAGCAAACCGTGACTTGGCGCCATATGGTGCCTGTTTATTTATTTTTGAGCTATGTGATTATGTAATTTCATACAGCACCGGGATGCCCTCGCAGTCTGGCTGGATTGGGAGAAGCACTTAACCGCACTTGCCCACCTACTTGCACGCGATCAAATCGGCACCCCTCTGTCCAGCGCCCTGTACCGAATCGCCTCCGCGACGTGCGCTGCCTCAATCTTCGCCGCTCCCTCCAAATCTGCAATCGTGCGCGCGACCTTGACGATTCGGTCGTAAGCCCGTGCGCTCAGGCCCAGCGTTTCAAAAGCAAGCTGTAGCATTTCTTGTCCTTCCTTGTCCAGCTTGGCGTAGTGGCGCAGCTCTTCGGCGTTCATCATGCTGTTGAACGGGCTGGCGGGGCGATGCCGATAGCGGTCGCATTGAATGGCGCGTGCCTCTTCTACTCGCGCCTGGATGTCGCGCGACGATTCCTCCATGGCCCGGTCGTGCAGCAATTGCACAGGCACACGTGGAACTTCGATATGCAGGTCAATCCGGTCCAAAAGTGGCCCGGACAGCTTGGAGCGGTATTTGTCTATTTGCTGCGGCGAGCAGGAGCACGTCTGCTTCTCGCGGGTGCCGAAAAATCCGCACGGACACGGATTACACGAGCCGATCAGCAAGAATCTTGCGGGAAAGGAAAACACCTGCTTGGCGCGGCCAATCGTCACAATCCCCGCTTCCAGCGGCTGGCGCAGCACCTCAAGGACGTGGCGGGAAAACTCGGGCATCTCGTCCAAAAACAAAATCCCGCCATGCGAGAGGCTGCATTCACCCGGTCGGGGAATTTGTGCCCCTCCCCCGATCAGAGCTGTCGCTGTAATCGTATGATGCGGAGCGCGAAACGGCCGCTCTTGGATAAGTCCGCCCGCGCGCTTCAGATGTCCGGCGATGCTGTATATTTTCGTGACCTCGTACGATTCGTCCATCGTCATCTTTGGCATGATGCCGGGGAGACAAGTGGCCAGCAGCGTCTTGCCACAGCCGGGCGGACCGACCAAAATGACATTGTGAAAACCGGCTGCCGCGATCTCCAGCCCGCGTTTGACGAAGTGCTGGCCGTACACATGCGAAAAATCGGGCGCTTGGGAGGCTGCAAGAGCATGGCCCAGCCTTGCTGATGCAGACGCCGCAGATTGCGGCTTTTTGGGCTGCAGCCCTTCTTTCCAATACTGCACCGCTTCCGTCAAATGGGCGGCGGGCAAGACGGCAATCTCGACCAGATGCGCTTCCGCGGCGTTTGCCTCGGGTAAAATGACGTGGGTAAAGCCTGCCTTCGTCGCTTCCAGCAGGATGGGGAGAACTCCCGTCACAGGACGCAGGGAACCATCGAGGGCCAGCTCTCCGAGGATCAGAATTCGCTCTGGACGGGGCAGCATTTGCTTGGAGGCGATCAATATGCCAAAGGCGATGGCAAGGTCAAAGCCAGAGCCTTCCTTGCGCTGGTCCGCTGGCGCCAGATTGACCGTAATTCGCTGCATCGGGTAATCGTAGCCCGCATTGCGCAAGGCAGCACGAACGCGATCCCTCGCTTCCTTCACGGCGGAGCCGCCCAGCCCGACCAGGTCGAACTGCGGCAATCCATTGGCAATGTCTGTTTCCACGCTGACCATCATCCCGTCTATGCCGAGAACAGTCCCGGAATAGCTGCATGCGTACATATTCTCTCCCCCTTTGCTAGTAGCGTAGGAAAAGATAACGGGGGTGTGCAAGTTTATTGGAGGGGGCGAGAGGAGAGACTGCGGCAAAGCAAGTGTGGAGAACTGCAACGTGGGTTGAATTAGCATCAAATGACGGACAACGAACAACAGCCACCGTTCCTTATACGGTGGCCTGTAATCACTCCATTACCGTTGAGTGATAAGCGTCTAATAAATACTTCCCAATTCATTCCAATAGTAGAGTAGTGTTCGAAGTCCTTTATCGAAATTATTCAAACAGAAGTACTCGTTTGGCGCATGTACGTTTGCTTCTGGCAGCCCAAATCCCATTAGAATAACCGGTATTTGATACAGATTCGAAAAGGTTTCCACAATGGGAATGGAACCGCCTGCCCGTATAAATGCAACCTCCGCATCGTAGGCATGCTGGTAAGCTTTAGCTGCTGCTTGGATTGCTTTATGATGGATAGGGGTTACATACGGTAATGCATATTCCTTCATGATCAGAGATGAGGTAACACCTTGAGGAGTATACTTCCGAACATGTTTTTCCATGTTTTCGCATATTTCCAGGGGATTCTGGCTAGATACTAACCGGCAAGTAATTTGGGCAATGGCCTCAGAAGGAATGATGGTTTTAAAGCCCGCTTTACTGTATCCGCTATGTATCCCGTTTATTTCTAATGTAGGGCGTGTCCACATCCGTTCTAATGTCGTATATCCTTTTTCTCCATAAAGTTCTGATATCCCTAATTTGTTGCACAATTGTTGATCATCATGCTGCAAAGAAAGTATAGCCTCTTTCTCTTCTTCACTACTCTCATGCACATCATCATAGAATCCCTCGATAGCAACCTTGCCATCCTCATTATGCATACTGGCTATGATCTTCGCCATCGCATGAATAGGGTTCGGAACAGCCCCTCCATATAGACCGGAGGGAAGATCTTTAGTGGCACCAGTTACCTTTAATTCAAACGTAATGAGACCTCGTAGACCATAACAAATGGATGGCTTATTTTCTCCCAACATCGCTGTATCCGAGATGACAATAAGATCCGAAGTAAATTTTTCCCGCTTCTTCTCTAAAAGAAGAGGAAGATGCGGACTTCCAATCTCCTCCTCACCTTCGATGCAAAATTTAATGTTAACTGGCAAACTTCCCTTCGTTTTCAAATAGGCTTCCACTGCTTTGATGTGCAAGAACATTTGTCCTTTATTATCGCTTGCTCCTCTCGCATAAAGTTTTCCTTCGCGGATATCGGGTTCAAAGGGAGGGGTAACCCACAATTCCAATGGGTCAACGGGCTGAACATCATAATGTCCATAAATCAATACGGTTGGTTTGCCTTGTGCATGTAGCCAATCTCCATAAACAACAGGATTTCCTTTGGTTTCAATAAGTGCTACGTTCTCCACACCACTGTTTTTTAATAATGCCATGACATGCTTTGCACAAGCCACTATTTCTTTTTTATGATCGGGTGACGCACTTATACTTGGCTGTTTGAGGAATTCCTGCAGCTCATGCAAATGCTCTTCTCTTTTCGCTTTTACATACGCCTCCATTTGTTCGATCATGTCGTAGTTCCTTTCTTTGAAAATGGTACAGACGAAACCTCAACCGCATAGGGATTGCAGCCATACTGAGCCAGTTGCCATTTTGCTTCATTTATTCGATATTCAATGTAAAACCTTACCAACCATTTCCCTAACAGTCAACTATTTTCGGAAAACTCCCCCAAATGTTCCCGCTTCTTGATATCTTCCCCATCCCCTCGACAAAGAGCAATCCAAACGACGGCGTGCACCGGATACCATTTTGGCACGATGCAGGAGGGACAAGAAACCAGCAGCATCTTGCCACAGCCGGGCGGGCCAACAAAAATGACGCTGTGAAAACAGTCTCCCGCATAACGGCAAAAAAAGACTCGCATCACAGTGCGCGAGTCTTTCTTGCTGCTAGGCCATGGGCTGTTCTCTTGCTTTTGTCCCTGCCGCTGCTGCGGCGTGACGGCAATAGTCAGGTGCCTCTTCTAGCTCTCTTCAGGAAAGCTCCTTTTTCACGTTGGCAATGAGCTTGTCCGCATTGTTTTCATCGTTATCAAACATGACAAGATCGTGCAAAACGATGCCCTCTACGGTTTGAATGGCGTCCGACATCGCGTCTGCCAGCTTTTGCATGTCGATTTTGTCCGCCTTTTCCACATCTAATACGAGTACCAGCTTTTTCTTCATGATGAAAATCCTCACTTTGCGCGAAAAAATAATGGTGGGAACAACAGCGTATCTGCCAACGGCATTATACCAGATAATTAGCGAGCATGCTCCTCCCCTGTCCCACCCAAAAAGATCCGCTCCACGAGCTTGTCCGCTTTCAGCGAGCGTTTTCGCGGCGGCGTTAGTTTACCGTGACTTTGATCGTTACTTCTTCCCCTTTGTATTTGGCTGTAATCGTCGCCGTTCCTTTTGCTTTCGCTTTTACTTTTCCGCTCATGGAAACGGTGGCGACCGAAGACTTGGAAGTGCTCCAGCTCGCTTGGGAACCGCTGAGCTTCGTCCCTGCATAGGTCAAGGCAATGGTTTTCTCCTCGCCTTTTGCGAGACGCAGGCTGCGATTGCCCGCTTCCAGCTGGTTCTTGCCCTTGTCGTCTACTGTCACCTCGATTTCGACTTTTTGGCCTTTGTACGTAGCCGTAATCGTTGCGGTTCCTTTCTTTTTCGCAGTGACAACGCCAGTGTCGTCGACGGTAGCAACAGATGATTGGGAGGTTTTCCACTCTGCTTTGGAGCCTTTGAGCTTTTCGCCGTTATACTTGAGGGAAATCGTCTCCTCCTGGCCTTTTTTCAGCTTCCATTTGGTCTCGTTTGCTTCCAGCAGCGCCGAGCTGCCGTTGTCGACGCTGACTTCGATCTCTACCTTGTACCCTTTGTATTCTGCCGTGATGGTTGCCGTCCCTTTCGCTTTCGCCGTAACGACCCCATCCGATATGGTGGCTACGGAAGATTTGGATGTTTTCCAGGTCGCTTTCGAGCCAGCGAGCTTTTCAGCGTCGTAGGTGAGCTTGATGGTTTTCGTCTCGCCTTTTTTCAACGAAAGGTTGCTTTCATTCGCTTCGAGCCTGCCGGATGGATTGCCGGATACTTTCACGTCGATTTTGACGGCTTTTCCTTTGTACGTAACCGTAATAACTGCGGTCCCGTTTGCTTTCGCCGTAATTTCGCCTCTTTTCACGGTCGCCACTGCTTCATTGGAAGAGGACCAGTTCGCGTCGAGGCTGGATAGCGTTTTGTTGCCGTATGTCAAGGAAATCGGTGTCGTCTCGCCCTTTTTCAGGCTCACCGACGTACTGGAGGCTTCCAATACCGGGTCCTGGATGACGGAAGCGCGGATGCGGATCGAATCGCCTTTGTATGTCCCTGTCAGGATGACCATTCCCGTCTTATATCCGGTTACAACCCCATTCCGAACGGTTGCGATTGCACTGTTGGACGTCGTCCAGCTTACAAGCGAACCATCCAGCGCGCGACCATTGTATGTCACCTTCAAGGTCAGCGGTTGCCCGATGGTTGCCTCCGCATAGTACGAGCTAGCCTCCAAACCGCTTGCAGCTGCTTTTGCTACATGGCTGCTTGCCGCTTGAGGTGTGGCCCCCTGCGCCGGCGCGACGCCCGTTACGGAAAACCCCATCGCGCAGATGGCTGCCAGAGCAAGTGAGACTTTTTTCATTCCGTTTCTTTTTGTCAGCTTCATGCTTTCCCTCCACATCGTGTCCTTCAATAAAGAGGACGAATGATCCAGAAAAATGTCACCTCGCTGAGACGAGGTCGCAACCGCTTCGTTCGTTGCGCCACACAGGCTTGTCCGCCTATCCTTCTGCCGTCTACAGAAAAAAGACCTTCCAGCCTATGCCTGGAAGGCGAATGATGATGCTTGGAGGAGTTTCATCGCGTCGAGTACAGTACAGTGTACGCAGGCGGAGCGACCGTTGCTGTAGACATATCCCCATTATCCCGATGGTCTGAAGCCCGTTTTTTTAAAAGGCCGCTACAAAATGTTCGATGGTCGGCTCTGCCGGTTCCCCTGGAAGTGTCAAGGCGGGCTGGAAAATCGCGACGACATCGAAGCGAAAAGACGGGATTTGCTGCGGCTGTGCCTGTAAATAGGCCACAGCCAGTTCGCGCAGCTTCTGCTTTTTCCGCCATGTCACGGATTCGGCTGCCGTGCCGCAGGCCAGACTGCTCCTGGTACGAACCTCTACAAAGACCAGCGTCCGCCCATCCTGGGCAATCAAGTCAATCTCGCCCTGCCTCGTACGAACATTTTGCCCGATGATCCTGTAACCTTTTTGCGCCAGATAATGCTTCGCCAACTGCTCGCCTTGTTGTCCGAGAAGCCTGCGGCGGTTCGTCATCTTTTCGCGCCCCCTTTGTCCAGCCGATACACGAACGCAAGAACTTCCGCCACTACCTGATACAGCTCAGGCGGGATTTGCTGGTCCAGATCCAGCTTCCCCAGCACTTCTACGAGCGAAGGGTCTTCCTGCACGGGGATATGGTGCTCCTTGGCCGTTTTCAGTATGTTCTCGGCCACGAAGCCTTTCCCCTTTGCCACCACTTTGGGCGCTTCCATGGCACCTGCCTGGTATTTGAGCGCTACTGCCTGCTTGCGCTTGTTTTCAGAAGAGGGGGACGGGTTCATACGCGCACATCCACCCCTTCGTAATCAGCCAGGATGGCGCCTTTGGACTGACTGGCCCCCGGTTTGCTCTGCATGTCCGGTACGGGCTGAATGCGCATGGCGGACAAATGATAGCCCACGTCGCGCAGTTGCTTCGCAAACTGCTCCTTCGTTCCTTGCACCAACGCCTCCAGCCAGGGAGAATCATTGAAGATTTGCAGGTTCACGATCCGATTCACAATCCCGACGTCGATCATCGTCGTCCCCATGCCGCTCAACTCCAGATGGAAAAACAAGCGACAGTTTTCCGGATCCAGCTTGCCGCTTCCCTGCTTTTTCGATTCAATCTGCACAAAAGCCGTATCCTCGCCATCTGCCTGGCGAATCGGGATTTGCAGCACGATTTGCGACAGCGTATGGCTGCCCGGCTGAACCATCATCAGCTGCTGTCCCGTGACTTGCTGCAGCAACTGATCGGCAGCCTCGCGAAGCGCGGTGGGCACCGATTGCGCGGGCGACTGACTGATTTGCAAAAGCAGCGATTTAACCGTTTCGATCTGCTGCTGCGTCCCGGAAGCCCCTTGCTGCTGTCCAAACGCCTGTCCCATCAATGCCCGTTCATGGTTGATGCCCAGGTGTCGGAACAGGTCAAGGATCGGATTGGCGGAGGACGAGCCTGATACGGATACCGTCCCCGTCACGTGTGATTGCATCGCCCCATTCGCCTGCTGCTCGCCGGGAGTCGCGATTGGCTTCGCTGTAGCGGGCAGCGCGATATTCGCTCCCTGATTTGGCTGAGAGGGAAGTCCAGACGGCTGCTGGCTGTTTTTCGTCCCTTGCAAAGCTGTTCCCGCTGTGAAAACGGAGCTTGTCTGCTCAGACACATTTCCTGCTTGGCGCATGGCATTTGCCGAAGCTGCGCTGGAAGGCGCTTCCCCCGCCCCTGTGAGCGGCGCAGCACTTGGCAGGCCGGTCGCTGCTTTTCCCGTACCGTCCAACGGCTGACTGGCTGGCACTTGCGCTCCCGTCGCCTGTAGTCCTGTTGATCCGGGAGCTACAGAAGCGTTGGGCGCCGTCCCTTGAACGTTTGAAGAAAGTGTTTGGCGCGTGGACTGGCTGGCGTTGCCTGCGGCCGCTTGCGCTGTGCCTTGACTGATGGCATTGGCTTGCGCGACTGGTTTGTTGGAGACAGCTACATCTTCCGCGCTTTCCGCTGTCGGCAAAAGCAGAGGCAGCGCCGCCAGCTTTTCCTTCAACTGGCCGACTACTTGGCGAACATCCGCGCCCATCGTGCCAGCCGATGCTTCTGTACCCGCAACGACCGGTTGCCCTGGCGGCTTGGCGGCACTCTCTTCCTGGTTCAAAAAGAGCGTCGCTTCCTGCAAAAACTGCTGAATCGCCTGGCCCAGCGGTTTGCCGGACACAAACGCCTTCAATCCGGCAACGGAATCGGGCGTCAGCGGCAAATTCCGCTTCATCGCCAAAAGAAACGCGTCGACTGTGCTGTCATCCAGCCCGATGCGCTGCGCCACCTGCGAAAAAGCCTGGACGATTTCCTTGGTGACAGGCAGATTGGCGTTCACGAGCGCCTGGACGATGGCCTTGCTTTCTTTTGTCTCCGCAATGCCGAGCGAACGCATCAAGCTGTCCAGCGATGCTTCCTTGCCTGTCGCTTCCGCAGGCGTGTCCAGCACTTTCAAGGTTACGACTCCGTTGGAAGGCTGAACCTGCAACCACGCCTTTTGCCCCGCTTCGAGATTCGCTTCCAGCTTGGCCTGGACCTGCCTGCCGCCGATCTGGACCAGCGCCATTTGATCCGGGTAGTGCTTGACCACGGTGCCTGTGAATACTTGTCCTGGCGTCAGCTCTAGCGGCTTGACGTTGGCAGAAGGCGTCTTTGGCACTATGGACGACATGATTGGCGAGTTGGAAAACATGGACTCCCCTCCTCTAAAACGTGCTCGGCCTCTGTCAGGCTTGCTCCCTCACCCCTGTAAAGGTCATACGGTGAAGCGGCGTCGGCCCGTATCTGGCAATTGCCGCGAGATGCTCGGCTGTGCCGTAGCCCGCATTTTTATCGAAGCCGTACTGCGGGTACTCTCTGGCGTATTCAGTCATCATCCGATCCCTGGTCACTTTGGCCACGATGGACGCTGCTGCGATGGACACGCTTTTCGCATCGCCGCCAATGATCGGGACTTGCTTGCAGGACACCCCTGTCAGCTGCACCGCGTCAATCAACAGCACATCGGCGGGGACTCCGGCGTCTTCGATCGCTGCCTTCATCGCTTCCTTGGTCGCAGCCAGTATGTTGATCGCATCGATCCGCCGAGCGTCAACAACACCGATTCCGACGGCAACGGCCTCGCGCCGAATCACTTCGTAAAACGCCTCGCGCGTAGCCGCCGGAATCTTCTTGGAATCGTTCAGGCCCGGCAAATAAAAATCCTTCGGCAAGCAAACGGCACAGGCCACCACAGGTCCCGCCAAAGGCCCGCGCCCTACCTCGTCCACGCCAAAGACGTGCTGATGTCCCTCGGCATACAGCGCGCGCTCATATGTACTCATCTCGGTCCACAGCTGTTCCAGCTTGGCCTGGCGAGCCATCGCGGCTTCTACCTGCTTCGCCAGCGCTTGCACCCCGGCCCGTTTATCCGCTTGCAAACATTGTAAAAAATCACTCGATACCTCGTCCAATTTTTCGATCATCGCCCGTATTTCTTTTATCGACAGATCCGCGAGATTCATTGACTCATTTCTCCTTCTCCATGAAAAAAACTGTCTACCGGCAAGCGATAGACAGGCTTTTCGAGTGCGTATGCGCCAAGTGTTCCGTTATTCCATAAGGGAGAGCGGCTTGCCGATCGGTTCGTCCATTTCCCAATCAATCGGGCGTTCCACGGAAATCGGCCCGAGCTTGCCTGAGCGCAGCTCGCGCAAAAAGATTTCCGCCGCTTTGTCGTAGTCGATGTTGCCGCCGGAAATGAGACAGCCGCGCTTTTTCCCGATTTCCTCCAGCATGACCACGCGATCCTCCGGCAGCTCCTTCAGCTTGAACCGCTCGATCAACCGTTCCGGATAGTAGTGCATCATATAGGCGATGACAAACAGCGCCACCTCTGTAAAGTCAATCAACTCGTCCTTGATCGCACCGCTCGCCGCCAAGCGCAGGCCAACCATCTGGTCTTCAAATTTGGGCCAGAGAATGCCCGGCGTATCGAGCAGCTCAAGCGTGTCGCCCATCTTCACCCATTGCTGCGCCTTCGTAACGGCCGGACGATCGCCTGTGGCCGCTACCGACCGCTTGGACAGACGGTTAATCAGGGACGACTTTCCAACGTTCGGGATTCCTAAAATCATGATGCGAATCGCACGTCCCTGCATGCCGCGCTCGCTGCGCTTCGCGAGCATGTCCGCCGCCAGCTCCTTGCACAGCTCTGGCAGCCTGTTTACGCCTTTTCCGCTCAAGGCATCAATCGGCAACGTGCGAATACCCTCTTTGCGGAAATAGGCCATCCATTCTTCGGTTACCTTCTCGTCCGCCAGATCGGCTTTATTCAGCAAAATCAATCGCGGCTTGTCACTGACAATCTCGTCAATCATCGGATTCCGGCTGGAAAGAGGAAGCCGGGCATCCAGCAGCTCGATCACCACATCAATCAATTTCAGCTTTTCCGTAACCTGGCGGCGCGCCTTTGCCATATGTCCGGGAAACCATTGGATCGTCACGATGTCTCACCTACCTCGAAGCTATTGCGATTATCTCGTCATGCGAATCGTTGCGATCGGCCAGAACGTAAACTCCGCTCTGCCAACCACCGTGTTGACAGCGACCGGACCGATTGCCCGGCTGTCATGGCTGTTGAGCCGATTGTCGCCCATCACAAAAAGATGGCCGTCCGGTATTTGGACGGGCGGGAAGTCATTCGTAAAATAGGGCTCTCCCTGTTGTTTCGCCTGTTCCTTCTGTTGGGCAAGATAAGGTTCTTCCACCCTTTTGCCGTTGACGTACAACTGATCGTCTTTCACTTCGACGGTATCTCCCGCCACCGCGATCACGCGCTTGATGTAGTCGCGCGTCTTCTCTGCGTGAAACACGATGATGTCGCCCGGCTTCGGCTCCTGCAAATAGTAAATGGCCTTGTTTACGACCAGTTTTTCGCGGTTATGTAACGTCGTTTCCATGGACTCGCCCTCGACAATAAACGGAGCGAACAAAAAGGCTCGAATGAGCAAAGCGAGAATCAAGGCGATGCCAAGCGCCTTCGTCCATTCCCATAGCTCATTTTTCTTTGTGCGACCGGAGGATACTTCTTCGCTCATTACTCACGCCCTCCCACGATAGCTCGTCCCATCCTGAAAATGGAAAAAAGAGGCCTGGCAAGCAGACCAGTCCCCTTTTCAAGCGCTTCGCTTATCGACGAATTTCTTTAATACGAGCTGCTTTCCCTACGCGATCGCGCAGATAGTACAGTTTCGCACGACGTACTTTACCATGACGCACGATTTCGATCTTGTCGATCTTAGGCGTGTGCACTGGGAACGTACGCTCAACACCTACGCCGTAAGAGATCTTACGAACAGTAAATGTTTCGCTGACACCTGTACCGCGACGGCGAATCACTACGCCTTCGAACAGCTGAATACGCTCACGCTGACCCTCGATAACCTTTACGTGTACACGAACAGTGTCACCAGGTCGGAACGCAGGAATATCCTGTTTCAATTGCTCTTTTTCCAATTCACGGATAACTTGGTTCATTTCAATTCCCTCCTTCCGATAGACGTTCTTACTCGCCTCACCAGATATGGCTCGGCCATCCAAACAGGAGCCGACATACGAGTAGCGGACCGCCTTAGTCAGCGGGCAAAATTGCCACAAGAGTTATACTACCACACCAGGCAGGAAACTACAAGGCCTGCTCTACAATTTTTCTCCCGTTTGCTCCTGCTCAAGCTCCGCCAGAAGCTGTTTCATTTCATCCGTCAGCGCAAGCTTCGCAAGCAAATCGGGACGGCGTGCCTTCGTTCTGCGCAGCGACTCTTTCAGGCGCCAGCGCTCGATGTTGGCATGGTGACCGGAGAGCAAAACATCCGGGACCCTCCAGCCGCGAAACTCCGCCGGCCGCGTATAGTGCGGATATTCGAGCAATCCGGTCGAAAACGAATCCTCAACGGCTGACGTCTGATTTCCCAAAGCGCCCGGCTGCAAGCGCACAACACTGTCGATCACGACCATCGCAGCCAGCTCGCCGCCTGTCAGCACGTAGTCGCCAATGGAAATTTCATCCGTGACCAGATGCTCGCGGATGCGCTCGTCGTAGCCTTCGTAGTGGCCGCAGATGAACACGAGATGCTCCTCCCGGGCCAGCTCCTCGGCGAGCTTCTGGTTGTACGGCACGCCTTGCGGGCACATGAGGATCACGCGCGGCTTCCCTTCTCCTGCGAGTGCCTCTACCGCGCGAAACAGCGGCTCGGGCTTGAGGACCATCCCCCCGCCGCCGCCGTACGGCGTATCGTCAACGGTGCCATGCTTGCTCTCGGAAAAATCGCGAAAGTTGGTGACACGAAAGTCGACCAGCTTCTTCTCGCGGGCTTTTCCCAAAATGCTGCTGGACAAAACGCCCGCGAACATTTCGGGAAACAGCGTAACAATGTCAATCCGCATCAGAAGCACCTCCTACAGCAAGCCTTCCATCAAATGGCAAACCACGCGTTTGTTCGCAATATCCACTTCTTTGATGCAGTCATCAATAAACGGCAGCAAAATCTCCCCGCGCCGTCCTTTTACCACCCACACGTCGTTTGCCCCCGGCTGCATCACATCGACGATTTTTCCCAGTTCTTCCCCCTCGTCTGTGACCACCTCGCAGCCGATCAGCTGATGGATGTAAAACTCGTCCGCTTCCAGCTCCATCAGCGCTTCTTCCGGGATTTTCAACTCGCCGCCCTTGTATTTTTCGATGTCGTTAATGTGTCCATAGCCCTCGAAGCTCAAAATCTCAAAGTCCTTGTGCGAGCGACGCGTCGCGATTTTCAGCTTCAATGGCTCCGAAAGAGACGGGTGAAACAAAAACAGCTCATTTCCTTTGCGAAACCGTTGCTCGGGGAAATCCGTCGTCGAAATGACGCGCACTTCTCCCTTGAGCCCGTGCGTATTGACCAGCTTGCCGACCCTGTAAAACTTTTGGTTGCCCACGCATATCCACTCCTTCTATTGATCCGCGACCTGCCCTGCCGTTTGTCGAATTTCATGCACACGTCCGTCTTTTATCATGATTTCCGTTCCTGCCATAATTTCATCCCACACATCGCCTACTTGGATCGTGACGGGACTTTGCACCGTCTGATAATCCATCTCGCTGCCCTCGGGAAGACTCTCTGCCTGCTGCAAGGCAAAGGAGAGCTGGGCGATTTTTTCCTTGCGCCGTCGCTCTTCCTGGGCAATTTTTTCTTGGGCGAGCGCATACGTATCCGCCGACTTTTTCTTCGCTTCGGCCAAAATTTTTTTCGATTGAAATTGCCATTGCTCCCATTCTTCGCGCTGCTGGCGAAGCTGTCTGCTGTACTGGTCAATCAGCACAGCGCGGGACGCTTCCGTCATGATGAGTTTGACCTGTACCGACCGAAAAATCGTGAGCATGAGCTGCCACTCCTTTCGCCGTATCCGTTCCTCTCAATCAAAAAAGACTGGGAAAGCTCCCAGCCTTTTTTCTCAAACAATCTCAACCGTGACGCGCTTGTCCGTTTCTACGGCTGCCGCCATCACGACAGTGCGCAGGGCTTTGGCAATTCGTCCTTGCTTGCCGATGATCTTCCCCATATCATCAGGGTGCACCGACAATTCAAAGACGAGCGTGCGCTCCTTGTCCACTGCATTCACACGAACCTCATTCGGATGATCGACGAGAGCTTTTGCGATCGTTTCGACCAGCGCTTTCATCATCAGACCTCCAGATGACCGACTTATTTGCCGTATTTGGTTTCGTGCACTTTTGCGAGGACGCCTTCTTTGGAGAGAAGGTTACGAACGGTATCAGTTGGAGCTGCACCATTCAGGATCCATTGTACCGCTTTTTCGGTATCAATTTTCACCACTGCCGGTTGAGCAACCGGATTGTAATAACCGATTTCTTCAATGAAACGGCCATCGCGTGGGGAACGGGAGTCAGCTACTACTACACGGTAGAAAGGAGCTTTCTTGGAACCCATGCGTTTCAGACGGATTTTCACTGCCATGTTGTGTCACCTCCTGTATAGATCAACGCGAGATAAACATCTGCGTTGGTGCTTCTATATCTGAACCATCGCGCTGTCTGACAAGTCAGCGGCGCGAAGAGATCATGCCTCTTTACTTGAACG
Organism: Brevibacillus sp. SAFN-007a; assembly: GCF_051967035.1. Lineage (NCBI taxonomy): Bacteria > Bacillati > Bacillota > Bacilli > Caryophanales > Paenibacillaceae > Brevibacillus > Brevibacillus sp. SAFN-007a. The sequence goes on from NZ_JBQCKK010000006.1 coordinate 126,454, forward strand.
GTGGTTTGAAATTGAAGGGGAAGTTCATGCCGCCTTGGTTGTTTCCTCCGCCTTTGCCCATGAACGGCAATCCGAAGCCGCCTTTTTTCTTCGACTTCTTGACCATCTTGTCGGCGACGCCCGTGAATTGCTTCATCATTTTTTTCATTTCCTCAAACTGCTTGATGAACCGATTCACTTCCTGAATGCTTGTGCCGCTTCCGTTCGCAATGCGCTTGCGTCGGCTGGCGTTCAAAAGGTCAGGGTTGGCACGCTCTGCCTTGGTCATGGATTTGGCGATTGCTTCCACGCGGGCAATCTGCTTCTCGTCCACGTTCATTTTGCCTTTCATCTTGTTCATTCCGGGCAGCATGCCGAGAATGTCCTCGAAAGGTCCCAAATTGCGCAGTTGCTGCATGGAATCCAGGAACATGTCGAAGGTAAATTCCCCTTGACGCATCTGGCGCTCCATGTCGCGCGCTTTTTCTTCATCCACGGACGCCTGCGCCTTTTCGATCAGGCTGAGTACGTCTCCCATTCCCAAAATGCGGGAAGCCATGCGATCCGGATGGAACGGTTCAAGCGCATCCAGCTTTTCCCCCATCGCCGCGAACTTGATCGGCTTGCCCGTGACCGCTTTGACGGATAGCGCCGCACCGCCTCGGGTATCCCCGTCGAGCTTGGTGAGAACCACGCCAGTCAGTTCGAGCTGGCTATTGAAGCTCTCCGCCACATTGACGGCGTCCTGCCCTGTCATCGCGTCCACGACGAGCAGAATCTCATCGGGCTTGGCAACCTCGCGAATCTGCTTCAACTCGTCCATCAGCGCTTCGTCAATATGCAGACGACCTGCCGTATCGAGAATCACAACGTCGAGGTGGTTGGTTTTCGCGTGCTCAATCGCTTGCCGAGCGATCTCCACAGGACTGACCTGATCTCCGAGAGTGAAGACGGGAACATCCAACTGCTCCCCCAAAACTTGCAGCTGCTTGATCGCAGCCGGACGGTAAATGTCGGCTGCCACCAGAAGCGGCTTCTTGTTTTGCTTTTGCAAATACTTGGCCAGCTTACCAGTCGTGGTCGTTTTCCCCGCCCCTTGCAAACCGGCCATCATGATGATGGTCGGCGGACGGTGCGCCATCGTCAACTGAGCGACGCTGCCGCCCATCAGGGAGATCAGCTCTTCGTTCACGATTTTGATGACCATTTGGCCTGGCGTCAGGCTTTTCATGACTTCCTGGCCGACTGCGCGCTCTTTGACGCGAGCGACGAAGTCTTTTACTACTTTGAAGTTAACATCTGCTTCCAGCAGGGCAAGGCGGACTTCCCGCATCGCTTCGTTGACGACGGTCTCGTCGATCTTTCCTCTGCCGCGCAGTTTGTCAAATGCGTTTTGCAGCCGATTGGCCAAGCTTTCAAACGCCATGCGAGCCCTCCTAATCCATCTCTGACAGTTGGTGGAGCAAAGTATTCAGCTCGTCTCTTGTCTCGCTCTCTGCAAGCCCATTTACAAGCTCATTCATTCGTGCCAGCACTTCCATCCGCTTCTCGTGGCGCTGTGCCAGATTCAGCTTCTGATCGTATTCGAACAACTGCTTTTCTGCCCGCTTGATGTGGTCGTAAACAGCTTGTCGGCTGACCTCGTGCATTTCCGCTATTTCTCCGAGCGACAAGTCATCCAGATAGTACAGCTCCAGATATTCTCGCTGCTTGCCCTTGAGTAGCGGCGCATAAAAGTCAAACAAGAGATTGACTTGATTGGTCTTTTCTAGCATGAAACCAATCCTTTGCTATGAGGTACTCGTTTCGAAACTGTAAAGGCTTTTTCTTTACAGCACGTAGATTATAGTACCTAATTCTACACCTAGTGTCAAGGTTTTTTATTGACATCTTTTTTTTGGTCCAGACATCTATACGATTACGCGTTTTCCTGCTCTTCGGCTTCCTCTTTTTGAATCAATCCGGCAAACAGCGCATGAACAAACTGTTCCGGATCGAACGGCTGTAGATCGTCCATCTTCTCGCCCAGGCCGACGTATTTGACTGGAATGTTCAGCTCGTTGCGGATCGCGATGACGATGCCGCCCTTTGCCGTACCGTCGAGCTTGGTCAGGACGAGGCCGGTCACTCCGGCAGACTGTCCGAACGTCTTCGCCTGGGACAGCGCGTTTTGCCCTGTCGTCGCGTCGAGGACGAGCAAGACTTCATGCGGCGCGCCGGGCAGTTCGCGCTGCAACACGCGACGCACCTTCGCCAGCTCTTCCATCAGATTGACCTTGTTTTGCAGACGTCCGGCCGTATCGCACAAGAGCACGTCGACCTTGCGCGATTTGGCGGCCTGAATCGCGTCGTAAATGACGGCTGCCGGATCGGAGCCTTGCTGCTGCTTGATGACATCCACGCCGACGCGCTCGCCCCATACCTCCAGCTGCTCGATCGCCGCTGCCCGGAACGTATCGCCTGCGGCCAGCAGCACGTTTTTTCCCTGCTGCTTGAACATGTGCGCCATTTTTCCGATCGTCGTCGTTTTACCCACTCCGTTTACCCCGACGAACAAAATGACATTCAGCCGTCCGTCCTCGACGTTGAGCATCCTGTCTGTCGACTCGTCGTTTTTCAAAAGGGCCACGAGCTTCTCCGACAGGATCGGCTGCAGGTCCATGGCGTTTTCGATTTTTTGCTTGCGCACTTCTGTCCGCAAATCGTCGATCAGCTCCATGACGGTGCTGACCCCGACATCGGACGTAATCAAAATTTCTTCCAGTTCATCGAAGAAATCGTCGTCGATTTTTTTGTAGCGGCGGACCAGATCCTCCACTTTTTCCACCAGCAAATCTCGCGTTTTCGCCAATCCATCCGTAAATTTCTGGGTGACCTCTTCGGATTTTTGGACGATCGCGTCACGAAGACGCTTGAAAAAGCTCATATTCATCTTCCTTTGCGGATAATCTTGTCAAACATTCTCATCGAGACGTGCGTCGACGCCCCTCTCCTCCCGCTTGCGTGCGGGCCCGCACAATGCGACGGCACCTTACGAAGCACTAGGAGGCATCAGGGGGCATCAGGAGGCAGACTCGACGAATTTGGCGCTGTCCTCCAGCTTCACCGAAACCAGCTTGGACACGCCGCCCTCCTGCATCGTGATGCCGTACAAGACGTCAGCGCTCTCCATCGTGCCTTTGCGGTGCGTCACGCAAATGAACTGCGTCTGGCTGCTGAACTGCTGCATGTATTCGGCAAAGCGGCTGACGTTTGCCTCATCCAGCGCCGCCTCCACCTCGTCCAGCACGCAGAACGGCACGGGCTTGACGCGCAAAATGGCAAAGAGCAGCGCCATCGCGGTCAGCGCGCGCTCGCCCCCGGAGAGCAGGGCCAGGTTTTGCAGCTTTTTGCCTGGCGGCTGTGCGACGATGTCGATTCCCGTTTCGAGCAGGTTGTCCGGATTGGACAAGAGCAAATCGGCCCGCCCTCCCCCGAACAGCTGCACGAACACGTCGCGGAACTGCTCGGAGATCGCCTCAAACGTCTCCTTGAAACGGCGGGACATCTCCGCGTCCATCTCCTGAATCACCCGGTAGAGCATGTCTTTTGCTTCATTCAGGTCGTCTTCCTGCGCCCGTAAAAACTGCTGGCGCTCGGAAAGCCGCTCGTACTCCTCAATCGCTCCGAGATTGACTGTCCCAAGCGCAGCCATTTGCTTTTTCAGCTGGGCGACCACTTGCATCTCCGCTTGCAGTTCTCCGCGCGGCGGGTATTTTTGCTTCGCCAGATCGTAGCTCATTTCGTATTCTTCCGAGAGTTTATTCAACAGATGGTCAAGCTCTACCTCCCCGCGGTTGACCTTGACTTCCTCCTGATGAAGCTTCTCCTCCAGCGCTTTGACCTCGCGGCGAATTTCTTTTACGTGCACTTCCACCTGCTCCTGCTTGTGGAACAGCGTCGCCCGCTCGTTGCGGCGCTCGGCAATCAGTCCGGCTACCCGTTCCTTATCCTGGCGCAGCTCTTGGATGCGCTGATCCAGCTCCAGCCCGGACGATTCGTTCGTGCGCTCCAGCTCGTCCAGTGCGGCGAGATTCGCGTTTTGCTCTTCCCATTCGCGCTGGAGCAAGCTTTTTTGTTCCAGCAGGCGCTCCGTCTGCTCCAGGCGGGACTGGTGTTCCTGCTTCACCTGCGCATTCAAGACTTTCAAGCTGGTAATTTTCTGGTTCATTTCTTCCTTGGATTCCAACTGTTCCTGGCGCTTGGCCTCCGCTTCGGCGATCCGCTCGCTCAGCTTTTGCTCCTCTTGCTCCAGAACGGCCAACTCCGCTTGCAGCTGCTCTTGCTTGCGCAGCGCTTCTTCCATTTCTTTCTGGTAGGCGGCAATATCCTGCTCCACGAGCTTGGCCCGCTCGCCAAGCGAGCGTCCCTCTGCCTCGGCTTGCTGCAAAAGCCCTTTGACTTCCTGCTCCTTCAACCGCAGGGCTTCGCCTTCCGAGCGGAGCGCTTCCTGCTCCTCTTCCATGCGGCCAAGCTCTCCCGCCAGCTGTTCCATTCGCGTAGTATGTCCAGAAATTGCCTCTTCGATTTCGCGCATGTGCGCTTCCAGTTCTTCTGCCTGACGATTGCGACCGAGCAGGTTGGTGCTGTTTTTCTTCAGGGCACCCCCTGTCATCGAACCGCCTGCGTTGACGATATCGCCTTCGAGCGTTACGACGCGGTACCGATAGCCGAGCGTACGAGCGACACGGTTTGCCTGCTCCAGCTTTTCCGTCACAATGACGTTGCCGAGCATGCTTTCCAAAATCGGGCGGTACGCTTCCTCAAACGAAACCAGCTCGCTGGCGATCCCGACTACACCGCTTTCTTTTGCCAACTGCTGCCGGTCACCAGCCTGCAAGGTGCGCGGCCGGATGACATCCAGCGGCAAAAAGGTAGCGCGACCGGCATTGTGCTGCTTCAAATAAGCAATCGCCGCTCGCCCTGCCGCCTCGTTCTCGACCACGACGTTTTGCAACGCGCCGCCCAAGGCGACCTCAATCGCCGTCTCGTACTGCTGCGGCACGACAACCAGCTCGGCTACCGCGCCGTGAATGCCTTTGAAGCCCCGCTCGCGTGCCTTGAGAATTTCTTTTACCCCTTGCTGGAATCCGGCAAATTCGGATTGCATTTCCTTGATGAGGTCCAAGCGGGACTTCGCCGCTTCCCGTTTTTGCTCGAACTGACGCAGTTCCCGGCGAACCTGTTCCATGCGCGCCTGTCCATCGCGTAAGCCGTCCACCAACTGCTTGTAGCGGGTAGCCGTCTCCTGAAGGGAGCGCTCGATTTGGGCCAACTGCTCCTGCAGCTCGGCCATTCGCACCTGACGCTGCCCCTCTTCCAGATCCAGCTGTTCCTTGCCGGACAACTGCCGCTCGACACGCGCCTGCGATGTCTGCACCAGCTGCTGCTGATGGCGAATTTCGTTGCGCAAGTTGGCCATTTCATTCAGCTTTTCAAAATAATCGCCCTTCAAGCGCTCCACGTCGTCTGTCAACGACTGCACCATGGAGAAAAATTGCCCCTCTGCCTCCTGCAAGGAAGCGTGGGCTTCCGTCATCCGCCGATAGGCTTCCTGCGCACGCTCCTGCTCTTCGGCAAGCTCCGCTTCCAGCGCGTGCTGCTTCTCCGTCAGCCTGTGCATCTGCTCCATCGTCTGCTGGCGATTGGCGCTCAAATTGCGCATCCGCTCCCGCAATACTTCGCGCTGGCCTTCTACCTTTTCCGTCTCCTCGCTCACCGTCAAGAGAACGTGTTGCAGTTCCTCGATCGATTGGTCGATTTGGGTGACAGAAAAACGGGCCTGCTCCAAATCGGCTTCGTGCTTGGATGCTTCCGTCGTCTGCGTCATCAACTGCTCGCGAAGCTCCTGCACGCGTTGCGTCGCGGCCTCCCATTTTTGGTGCGCGGCCTCGATCTGCTGCACGTACAATGCGACTTCATGCTCGACCAGTTGGCGATGCAGTTCCTGGTATCTCTTCGCCGTCTCTGCCTGTTCCTGCAAGGGTCCGATCTGTTCGGTAATCTCGCTGACGATATCGTGGATGCGAACCAGATTTTGCTCGGTGTCTTCGAGCTTTTTCTCCGCCTCGCGCTTGCGGGTCTTGTACTTGACGATTCCCGCTGCTTCTTCAAAAATGCCGCGACGATCTTCGGACTTGGTGCTGAGAATTTCTTCGATTTTTCCCTGACCGATAATCGAATACGCTTCTTTTCCCAGACCTGTATCCATAAACAGTTCCATAATGTCCTTCAAGCGGCAGGATCTGTTGTTGATGTAATACTCGCTTTCGCCGGAGCGATAGACTCTGCGCGTGATGGAAACCTCCGAATATTCTACGTCCAGGGATCGGTCCGTATTATCCAAGGTAAGCGTCACTTCCGCAAAGTTCACGGGCTTGCGCTTGTCGCTGCCCGCGAAAATAATATCCTCCATCTTCGCCCCGCGCAGCGACTTGGCACTCTGTTCCCCGAGCACCCAGCGGATCGAGTCGGAAACGTTGCTTTTGCCGCTTCCATTCGGACCGACTACCGCTGTCACTCCTGGGACGAACTCGAATTCCGTCCTGTCGGCAAAAGATTTGAATCCTGCCAGTTCCAGGCGCTTCAAATACATACTTACGGTCCTCCTTACCCAACCATCCTCTCTGCCAGTGGCGCACGGCATCAACCGGATGGTATCCGAAAAGAGCCCCTGTACCAGACAGGAGCTACTCCACCGCGAGACTTCGTGGTCATATCGAAATAAGTGTATCATAGAAAGCTGTGCCCACGCAGTATTTTCCCGGCTTTTTCGAGCCGGAACAAAGAAAGCTACACCATCCGCGCCCGCAGACGATGCAGCTCTCTTTTTTCGAGCTTTTATTTCTCTCCCAGCTTCACCAATGCCCGCGCGGCTGCCTGCTGTTCCGCTTCCTTTTTGGAGCGGCCCGAGCCGATGCCAAGCGAGCGATTGTTCAAAAGCACTTCCGATACGAACTCTCGGTTGTGAGCTGGTCCTTTTTCTTCTACAATGCGATACTGGATGTCTCCCAGATTGTCCTGTTGAACAAATTCCTGCAACTGGCTCTTGAAGTCTGTTACCTGGGCAAACTCACCCTTGTCGATTCTGGGGTAGACGTATTTTTCCATGAAGGAAAACACGGCATCCAGGCCCTGATCCAGATAGAGGGCACCAACAAAAGCTTCAAAAACGTCCGCAAGCAAGGCAGGTCGTTGGCGTCCACCAGTCAACTCTTCCCCTTTTCCCAGCAAAACGAGATCGCCAAAATTCAGCAGTTCAGCAAATTTAACCAGAGAAGGCTCACAGACAATCGCTGCCCGCAGCTTCGTCATTTCGCCTTCGCTCATCTTCGGAAAAGTTTTGTATAAAAACTGGGAAACAGTCAACTCAAGCACAGCATCTCCCAAAAACTCCAGCCGTTCGTTGTCTGATATACGTTTGCCGCGTTGCTCGTTCACGTAGGAAGAATGGGTGAATGCCTGCCGCAGAACGCTCTCATCGTGAAAGCGAAAGCCGATCTTCTCTTGCAGCTGTGCAAAACTCATCACCCTCACCACCATTCCAGGAGACTGCCTACCTTTTCTCTCAGTAGGGCTCATTTATGCTTCGTATCGCTTCAGGACCACCGTTGCATTATGACCGCCGAATCCAAACGTGTTGGAAACAGCCACATGGACGGTCGCCATGCGCGCATGGTTGGGAACGTAGTCGAGATCGCATTCCGGATCAGGGTTTTCCAGGTTGATCGTTGGAGGAAGCACCTGATCGCGCAGCGCAAAAGCCGTAGCAATGGCCTCGATACCGCCTGTCGCTCCGAGCAGATGGCCTGTCATGGACTTGGTGGAGCTGACAGCCAGCTTGTAGGCGTGTTCCCCAAATACTTCCTTAATCGCCTGCGTCTCTGCGATATCGCCCTGGTCCGTCGAGGTTCCGTGTGCGTTGATGTAGCCTACCTCGCTCGGATCAATGCCCGCGTCGCGCAATGCGTTTTTCATGCAGCGCGCAGCCCCTTCGCCACCGGGCGATGGAGCGGTAATGTGATAGGCATCCGCGCTCATGCCGTAGCCGATCACTTCCGCGATGATGTTCGCCCCGCGTTTTTTCGCATGCTCAAGCTCTTCCAGAATCAGGACGCCCGCTCCTTCGCCCATGACGAAGCCATCGCGGTCTTTGTCAAACGGACGGCTTGCTTTTTGCGGCTCGTCGTTGCGCGTGGACATCGCTTTGGCCGAGCAAAAGCCGGCAAACGCCATCGGACGAATCGTCGCTTCCGCTCCGCCCGCGATCATCACATCCGCGTGACCGAACTGGATCAAACGCAGGGCGTCGCCGATCGCGTTTGTTCCGGTCGCACATGCGGTAATGGCGCTGGAGGTCGGTCCTTTTGCCCCGTATTGAATGGAGACTGCACCGGAGGCCATGTTGGCAATCAGCATCGGAATGAAAAACGGACTCACGCGGCGCGGACCTTTTTCCAACAGCACGGAATGCTGCTCTTCCCATGTCGAAAGCCCGCCAATTCCGGACCCGATGTATACACCCACTCGTTCCGCATTTTCTGGCGTGATTTCCAGTTTCGCATCCTCTACCGCCATTTTGGCAGCAGCCAATCCAAACTGAACGAATCGGTCTGTACGTCGTATTTCTTTTTTGTCCATGTACAGCTCAGGGTTGAAGTCTTTCACTTCGCCCGCGATCTGCGTCGGATAATCCGAAGCGTCAAAAGCAGTCAGGCGGTCAATGCCCGATTTTCCTTCCAGCAGGCTGTTCCAGAAGGTCTGCGCGTCATTTCCCACCGGGGAGACGACACCGACGCCCGTAATCACCACTCTTCGTTTCATTGCGATCACCTCTATATGAAAGTCAGCAGTCAGTTTCTCACTTGCACTTCATGCCCAACGTTTGCTCCCTGTATGTATTCGGCGGCAATTGAAGGAGAAGTCCCGTATGGTACGGGACTTCCAACTGATGGATCTACTTGTGAGATTCTATGTACTTGACAACCTCACCAACAGAAGTGATCTTTTCAGCATCTTCGTCAGAAATCTCTAAATCAAACTCGTCTTCCAGTTCCATGACGAGTTCCACTACATCCAGGGAGTCAGCGCCCAGGTCTTCTTTGAAAGAAGCTTCCAAAGTAATCTTGGACTCATCTACACCCAGACGATCGACGATGATTTTCTTCACGCGCTCCAATGTATCTGCCATTTTACTTCACCCCCTCTCCCGTATTATAGTGGATGAGCTGTCAAAAAACCAGTTTACATGTACATGCCGCCGTCCACATGCAAGGTTTGGCCAGTCATGTAGTTGGCTGCATCGGAAGCAAGGAACAGAACGACGGACGCAATGTCCTCTGTCTGGCCCAGCCGTGCGAGCGGAATCTGGCTGATGAGGCCGGCTTTTACGTCCTCCGGCAGCACGGCCGTCATTTCGGTATCGATAAATCCAGGCGCTACCGCGTTCACCGTGATGCCCCGGCTCGCCAATTCGCGCGCGGCCGTTTTGGTCAGGCCGATAACACCCGCTTTTGCCGCCACGTAGTTAGCTTGCCCCGCATTGCCGATCACCCCTACCACGGACGTAATATTGATGATCTTGCCCGAGCGCTGCTTCATCATCGGCCGAGTCGCCGCTTTCAGGCAGTTGAATACGCCTTTCAAGTTGGTGGCAATGACGTCGTCCCACTCTTCTTCCTTCATGCGCATCAGCAAATTGTCGCGGGTAATCCCGGCGTTGTTGACCAAAATGTCGATCGTTCCAAAATGATCCAAAGCGGCCTTGAACATGTCGCCCACTTCTTCGGACGAAGAAACGTTGGCGCGAACCATGATCGCATCGCGGCCAAGCTCCTTGATCTTGGCCACGGTCTCCGCAGCTGCCGCTTCGCTTCCTGCGTAGTTTACCACGACATTCGCCCCTGCTTCGGCCAGCTTGAGGGCAATGGCACGGCCAATCCCGCGGGAGGCTCCTGTCACAAGCGCTGTTTTTCCTGTTAGCATAGTATCCCTCCGTTCAAAAGCTCAGTCAAGGACTCCATGTCCTGCACCGAAACGATCGTCGTATCGGCTGGCGCGATTTTCTTAATCAGTCCCGCAAGCACCTTGCCTGGTCCGATTTCCACGAATGTGGTCACGCCTGCTTCTACCATCCACTGCACCGAGTCCTCCCACAAAACCGGAGCGGATACTTGCTGCACCAGTTGCTCGACAATCGTCGCCGCTTCGGTAACCGGGCGTGCCGTCACGTTTGCCACGACTGGTACGCTTGCTTCGCGGACTGTGACGCCTGCAAGCACCGCCTGCAATTTGTCTGCAGCCGGCTGCATCAGGCTGGAGTGGAACGGCCCGCTCACGTTCAGCGGGAGCACACGCTTCGCGCCTGCTGCCTTGGCCTTTTCGCCCGCCAGCTTGACCCCTTCAGCCGAGCCGGAGATGACGATTTGCCCCGGGCCGTTCATATTCGCTGGCTGAACCGGATAACCGGAAGCCGTCACTTCCTCACATACGGCTTGCAAGGCTGCCCGCTCCATGTTCAAAACCGCCGCCATCGCGCCCTGGCCTGCCGGAACGGCTTCTTCCATGAATTGACCGCGTGCGCGAACGACTTTCACCGCATCCGAAAAAGACAGCGCGTCTGCTGCCACCAGCGCCGAGTATTCTCCCAGACTGTGGCCTGCCACGAAATCAGGCGTATAGTCCGGCAACTTTTCCTTCAAGGCGGCCAGCACGGCCATACTCGCGGTCAAAATCGCCGGCTGCGTGTTCGCCGTCAGCTTCAGCTCTTCTTCCGGGCCTGCAAAACACAGACCGGAAAGCGAAAAGCCAAGCGCGGCATCTGCCTGTTCAAAAATGCGACGGGCTGCTTCCGACTGCTCGGAAAGCGTCTGTCCCATTCCGACGAATTGCGAGCCTTGCCCCGGAAACACAAATGCTACTTTCCCCACTACTGTCCGCTCCCTTCCGCTGGCGTGGTCGACCATTTCAGAAGCGTTGCGCCCCAGGTCAAGCCGCCGCCGAAACCTACGAGAATCACATTGTCGCCTTCTTTAACCCGTCCCGCTGCGATCGCTTCATCCAACGCTACCGGAATCGACGCCGAAGACATGTTTCCGTAGCGGTCGAGGTTGATCGCCACTTTGTCCTCCGACAAGCCGAAGCGTTGGACGGCGGAATCGATAATCCGCTTGTTGGCCTGATGCGGCACCAAGAGGTCGATGTTTGCCCGCTCGACTCCCGCTTTGGCCAATACCGCTTCTGTCGCGGAGTTCATCACGCGCACCGCGAATTTGAAAACTTCGCCGCCCGCCATGGAGAGATAGTGCAAGTCATTGGCTACCGTTTCGCTCGAAGCCGGGATGCGGGAGCCGCCCGCCGGCAAGCATAACAGTTCGCCGCCGGCACCGTCTGCGCCAAGCTCGAACGACTGGAAGCCAAAGCCTTCGCGCACCTCGCCGATCACAGCGGCACCTGCGCCATCCCCGAACAGCACACATGTATTGCGGTCTTTGTAGTTCGTAATTTTGGACAGCGTCTCTACCCCGACGACCAGCACGTATTTGTACAGGCCGTTGGAAATGAATTGGGCTGCCGTCGTGATGCCGTACAAAAATCCGGTGCAGGCAGCCGATACGTCCAGCGCCGCTGCCCGCTTTGCCCCCAGCTTATTCTGTAGAATGCAGGCCGTCGACGGGAACATCATATCCGGCGTTACCGTTGCCACGATAATCATGTCCAGCTGCTCTGCGCTGATGTTGGCTCGCGCCAGCGCTTTTTTTGCAGCTTCATAAGCAAGATCGGAAGAAGCTTGCTCAGCCGAGCAAATGCGACGTTCCCGGATTCCGGTGCGGGAAACAATCCACTCATCGGTTGTTTCCACCATCTTCTCCAGATCGAAGTTGCTAAGCACTCTTTCAGGTGTGTAGGAACCTGTAGCCAATATGCCTACCGAACGCTTTTTGTCCATCTGCCTCACTCGCTTTCTCCCGTTATATTTTTCTGTAGCGCTTGTGCAATCACCTCGTTCACATCTTGCCGAACGAAGCGGGCCGCACTGGCAATTGCGTTTTTCAGCGCTCGCTCGTCAGAGGAGCCGTGCGCCTTGATGATCGGACTTTTCAGGCCCAACAGCGGCGCTCCCCCGTATTCCGCATAGTCCATTTTGTTTTTGAAACGCACGAGTCCCGGCTTTAAAATGGCCGCTCCTACTTTATTAATCAGACTGGAAGTAAACTCCTGCTTCAACAGCGAAAAGATTGTGGAGGCTGCGCCCTCTACCGCTTTCAGCAACACGTTGCCGACAAAGCCGTCGCAAACGAGCACGTCGCATGCCCCCTGCATGACGTCACGCGCTTCCACGTTGCCGACAAAATTCAGCTCGGTCTGGGACAGAAGCGGGAAAACGGCTTTGGTCAGTTCGTTTCCTTTTCCTTCTTCCGTCCCTACGTTGAGGAGTCCCACTTTTGGATTGTCAAAGCCCAGCACTTTCTCGGCGTACAGGCTGCCCATCACCGCATATTGCAGCAGGTGATGCGACTTCGCATCCATATTGGCGCCCACGTCCAGCGTAAGCGTCACGCGGCCCAGCACATTCGGGATAAAGGCGGCAAGAGCGGGACGTTCGATTCCCTCCATGCGGCCTGCATAGAGCAGACCCGCCGTCATCAGCGCACCTGTATTCCCTGCAGAGATCGCTGCATCCACGATTTTTTCGCGCGCCATTTCGACTGCTACGACCAGCGAAGCATTTTTTTTGCGACGTACAGCCCGAACCGGTTCATCATCCGGCAAAATCACTTCCGTCGTCGGAACGATCTCGATGTTTGCCGGCACGTCTTGCGGCAGGTGATTCCGAATGGCCTGTTCATCTCCCACCAGTACAACGGTAATGGCCGGGTTTTCCTTGACGGCGGCAAGCGCCCCTAACACTGTACTTCGCGGTGCGTGATCGCCGCCCATCGCATCAACTGCAATTCGCAACCGTGTCTCCTCCTTACCTCTCATCCATGCCAATTCTGTGTCCCTGACATCTCCACAACCCGAAACGTCGCCGTAAACACCAATTCTCCCTGGACCTTGGTCTCTACGCGCACTTTGCACTCGCCTTTGTCCCGGCTGCGCACCACTGCTTTTGCCACCAGCTTTTCGCCGATGCGCACAGGCCGCACGAAGCGGATTCGGGCCGTTGCGGTCAGCGCCACATCGGCATTAATGACTGCTACTGCCAACGAGTTGGCCTGGGCAAAAATATAATGCCCCCTGGCAATCTGCGTCTTCGAAAAAACATGCTCTTCTTTTATTTCCAGTACGGAAATGGCTTGGGAATCGAGCTGCAAGTCGATGATCTCCCCGATCACCTCGTCGATCCCAAGCGATTTCACGGGATCGAGGCTCTTTTCGGCAACCGATTTGATCCGCTCGCGAAGCTCGGGAATCCCAAGCTCCAATCGATCTAAACGTATCGTTTGAATGCTGACATGAAATAGCTCAGCCAAATCTTCGTCCGTCGCAAATGGATTGTCCGCCAGCGACTGCACCAAGCGCGTCTGGCGGTCTTTTTTTGGCAAGCGGGCGATGCGAAACACCCCCCTAGCAAGATTCTCATTACGGATATGTATGATTGCGAGCTGTTTTTAATACCAGGTACCAAAACAGTATAAGGGAGAACGCGGGCAATTACAAGTAAAGTTCTTGAAAATAGGCAGCTCTCCCTAGCGATACATCAATCGAATGATTTCCTCGATCCCGGGCTCCTTCATCTGAATGTCCACCGGCTCGCCCCAACCCGCGACTTCCGCGAGAATGCGCGGCGAGGAAATTTGCCCTTTGTCAAAATGAATGGATAGGACATGGCCGTCAAGCTCCATTCGCTCAACGCCCGGCAGCTCCGCCAAAAGTCTCGGGGGCTGTCGGTATTCGACCTGAATGAGGCTGGGCAAGCCAATCTGTCGGCGCATGTCGTCGAGGCTCGTATCCAGCACCTTTTGCCCGTGGTTGATGGCGATAATCCGCTTGCACAGCTGTTCGATATCGTCCATGTCATGCGTCGTGAGAAGAATCGTCTTTTTCTCTGTCTCATTCACTTGTTTTAAAAACGCGCGAATGCGCGCCTTTGCGACTACGTCCAGCCCGATCGTCGGCTCATCCAAAAACAGCACAGGCGGATCGTGCAAAAGGGCCGCAGCGAGGTCCGCTCGCATTCGCTGCCCGAGAGACAGCTTGCGCACAGGCGTATCGAAAAACTCGTGCAAATCCAGCAGTTCCCGGAAGAGCGCAAGCGAGCGCCGATAGGCACGGTCGTCGATCTTGTACATCGCCTGCAAAATTTCAAACGAGTTTTTGAAAGGCAAGTCCCACCACAGCTGCGTTCGCTGCCCGAATACGACGCCGATGCGCGAGGCTACTCGGATCCTGTCTGTTTGCGGGCTGTAGCCGTCTATGCGAATCTCTCCCCGAGTGGGGTGCAAAATCCCGGAGAGCATCTTGATCGTGGTCGATTTTCCCGCGCCGTTCGGGCCAATGTAGCCGACGAACTCTCCCTCCCCGATGGAAAAGGAGATGTCGTCCACCGCCTTGACTTCGCGCTGCTCCCGGGAAAACAGGGTACGCAGCGAAGCGAACGGGCCTGTTTTGGGCGGTGACAGAAAAAACGACTTGCCGAGATGAACAGCTTCTATCATGCTCACAACCTCCTTAACTTCCCGTACTGTGATAGTGCCGAATTCCTAGATTCCAGAAGGCTCTTGCCAACAATAGCGCCGCCACCGCCGCGAGTGGTGCTGCAAACGGGTAGGACCAGCCGCCCCCTTTTCCGAGCAAGGTCAGCATTGGCAAGTAATTCATGTAAGCGATCGGGAGCGCCGAGAAAAACAGCCACTTCAGCCAGCCCGGATAGAGCGAGATCGGATAGTTGGAGGCATTGGCCGGGGCATAGATGGTGAAGGTCAGCAGATCCTTCATTTGCTGCGTCCAAAAGGACAGGGCCGCTGAAGCCAGGGCCAAGGAAAAATAAATCACGCTTCCGGAAAGGATTGCCACAGGGGAAAACAGCACCAGCCCCCCAATCGGTTTGCCTGCTGCCGCAAGCCCGGAAAGCGAAACGACCAGCACCGCCACTCCCTGCACCACCCCGCCAATCCGCGAAAGGTCCAGATTGCGCGTGAGCAAAAGCAAGAGCGGAGAGACGGGACGAACCAGCATTTGGTCGAACTCGCCGTGCACCACGTACTTTTCAAAATCGTTCAATTCTGGCGCAAACAACCGGTACAGCGATACGGAGGCCGAAGAGATGCCGTACAGCATGCCGACCTCGTAGATGTTCCAGCCCGCCACGTTGTCAAAGCGGTGCAAAATGGCGGACAGGACGATGAAATCAAGCACCATAATTATCCCGGTCGTAGCCGCGCTGGTGATAAAATTCATTTTGTACTGCATTTGCGCGCGAATGCTGGCTGCGATGAGTTTTCGATACAGTCCAAGCACCTCTCTACCCTCCTTGAATCTCCAGCTTTCTTCTCGCTCGCCCGGTCACCCACAGCGCGATCACCGTCAGCACGGCCGCCCAAAACGCCTGAACCGCTATCCCGTATGCAGGCGCCAATTCCAGCCAGTTCATGACCGGGTAGAAAATCACCGCTGCAAACGGCAAGAGCGGAGCGACTTCCCCCAGGCTGCCAGGCAACAGATCGACCGGAATCATCTGTCCGCCTAAGCCGAAAAGAAGCGACAGCAAAACAAGGTGCAACCAGCGCACCTCTGTCGTCCAAAAGGCAGAGATTCCGACCAGATAAAACAGGAGCATGGCGATGTAAGCCGCGAGCAACAGCGAGAGCAGAAACTGGAGGTAAGCAAGCGGGTGAGAAGGAACGGAGAAGCCGACGGCAAGCCCGAGCAAAAGACCGATGGGCAGACTGCGGTAACAGGCGTTGTAGAGCAACCTGCCAAACTCCTGGCTCAAGGTGTACCACAAATAGTGGACGGGTTTCAGCATGTCCAGGCTGACCGCCCCGCTGCGCACGCCCAGTTGGACATGCAGACCCGGAGACAAAAACGTCGTGACCCAGAGCACGCTTTGGCACATCGCGATGTAATGGGCCATCGTGGCGGCATCGTACGGACCGGGTACCTCTTTGCCGCGCAAAACGCCCATCCAGATCGCAATAAAAACAAGCCCGAACACCGAGCTTGCCAGATTGTTGACCAGATGTGAGAGACGATACTGAAGATTCCGTCGATAGCTTTTGCGGATCAACCGCCAGTAGACCATGGCACCCTCCTCATGGAAAAGTCAGGAATACCAGAATAGCAGGCTGTTTTGTTCTTTGCAAGCAAAAAAAGAAGATTCTTCCTGCAAGAAGAACCTTCCCCGCTCTATTTGCCTGCTGGCCCGAACCTGCCGATCCGGGCCAGCCAAAAACAAAAAAGCAAGGTGATTGCTCACCTCACTCTTTTTACGCAGCAAAGCTTACTTTGCTACTTTCACACCTTTGTAGTGACCGCAGCTTGGGCAAACACGATGCGCAAGCTTGTATTCGCTGCAATTATCGCATTTGATCATGCCTGGAATCTCTAATTTGAAGTGCGTACGACGCATTCTTTTACGGGTTTTGGAAGTTCTCCGTTGAGGTACTGCCATCTTCCTTACACCTCCTTCAACTGACAAATGCTAAGATGCTCTATTGGGTGGATAGTATAGGCAAAATGCTTATGCCATCCTTCAAAAATGAGACGCTGCATCCGAAGATCGGCGCCTCACCTTGAAAACAGTAACCAACTACTTGCTGTCCTTGAAAAAGTCCGCCAACCCGGCCAAGCGCGGGTCGATCCGCTCATTCTTGCAGCTACATGCCACTTCGTTGCGGTTCACGCCGCAAGTCGGGCACAATCCTTTGCAGTCCTCCTCGCATAAGGGGAAGGTCGGCATCGCAAGCAAAAAGTCCTCCTGCAACAGGGAAGTCAGCTCGATTTCATCGCCTTCCAGGGGAAGAATTTCGCTGTCTTCCTCTTCGCCCACGATTGGATCATCCGCCGGGGCAAAGGTTTCGGAAAAATGGACGGCTGCGTGATGGGTAAAAGGCTTCAGGCAACGGGCGCAGACAAAATCGACATCCGCCTTCATGCTGCCTTTTACGTAGTAGAGGTTGCCCAGCTGTACAGCCTCGCCCTCAGCGTCCACAGGAGTAGTCCCGCGAATTTCCTGATGGCGATGTTTCAGCTCCGCTGCATCCAGCGTCAGCCGAAACGGCAACGCCTCTCCTTTTCGGTGTTCCAGTTCTGCTAGCTTAATATTCATCGCACTTCACCTCATGCACAACAAGGATGATTATAGCCCGTGCAAAAAGCTTTGTCAACCATTTTTCCTTGACAGCCTGTTTGCTCACGAAGACTTCGGTTTTTGTCCGTCCAGATACGCAATCGCATCCGCCACATTCTTGACGGGAACGATCCGCATGGGCGTTCCGATCCGCTTGGCGGTAGCCACGGCTTCCTGATAATTGGAGGTGGCATCAGGCGTATCCTGGGGCGCAAAGAAAATCTCGGCCCCCGCCTTGTCGGCTGCGATGACCTTGTGACTGATCCCGCCGATGCGGCCTACTGTCCCATCCAATGAAATGGTGCCTGTACCGGCGATTTTATAGCCTTTTGTCAAATCCTTCTTCGTATCGAGCTGATCCAGAATCTCCAGCGTCATCATCAGCCCGGCAGACGGTCCGCCGATGCCCTGCGACGCGATGGTCACTTTTTTCGGAATCACGATCTCCTGCTTGTTGTCAGGGCGCACCCCGATCCCGACAGACTTTGACTCCGGCAACGGTACCAAGGTTACCATCGTTTTAGCCTCTTGTCCATCTCTCGTGTATGTAATCTCCACCTGATCGCCCGCCTTTTTGCCGGAGAGAACGCGCAGCAGGTCTTTGGCTTCGGCGGTGCGAACCCCGTCGACAGCGGTAATGACGTCTCCGATTTTCAGCACTTTTTTGGCAGGCAGGCCATCCAGCGTTCCCATCACCCATACGCCTTCCTTTTCGATCTTCACGTCGTAGCCTGCCAGGCGAAAGGCAACGGCCTCGGCGATCTTTTGCGAATTGTCCATCACCGCTTGCTCGCGGCGGACGAAGTCTTCGTTGTCCTCGCCTTTGTCGACGACCAGCTCCTTCGGCATCAATTCCGCATCGGGAGACAGGTTGGCGTAGACGTACCAGGCCAGATTGGCCTCGCCCATCCGTACCGTGGTGAGCATAAACGCCCCTTTCTCGTCCTTTTTGCCGCCCTCCACCTCAATCATCGGCCCCAGTTCAATCGCCGAACCCGGCCGGGTCACATAATAGTCGGTCGGGATAAAAAAAGAAAGCCCGACCACGGCGAGGATCAAGGCAAGACCCCAGCTACGTCCTCTGCTCCCCCTTGATCCCCGTCTTTGTCCATAAAGCTGTTCTTCGCTCATCCGCTCTCCTCCCAGTTCGCAATCAGTTGCTGGATGCGCTCTGCCTGTGCTGCACCCTCGCGTTCGCCCAACTCGATGATTTCCTCGACGCCCGTGTAGGCGATACTGCTATAATGTCCAACATCCGGACGGATTACGATGTCAGCCGCGATGATCCGATGGCGAAGAATTTCTCGTTCCATGACATCAATCGTCTGCGCGATGACATCAAAGATGCTGCCCACTTTCATCGGCGTATCGACCTGCGAGACGTCGACGGCAATGACAATGTCTGCTCCCATGTCTTTGACCACTGTCACGGGTACGCGGTCAATGACTCCTCCGTCGACGAGCAGCCGTCCGTCGACCTTTTCCGGAACGAAAATGCCCGGAATGGAAATGCTCGCCCTCACGGCCTGATCGATGGGTCCCTCGCGAAAAACGACCCGCTCGCCCGATTCAATGTCGGTCGCCACAATCGCAAGGGGCTTTTTCAGTTCCTCGATCCGCTTGCCATGCGTGAGCAGTTTGATTAACTGTTTGATCTTTTCGCCTGACACAAAGCCCATGCTGGGTACAGTCAAGTCCAGCCAATGCTTGCGCTTGAGGTTTTGCGCCAGCTTTCCCATCATGTGCGGATCGATCCCGTTCGCATACACGGCCGCGATCAAACTCCCCATGCTGCTTCCTGCGAGCATGTCAATTTCGACTCCGTACGCCTCCAATGCTTTTAACACGCCAATGTGCGCAAAACCGCGGGCCCCGCCTGAGCCTAGCGCCACTCCCACGATTGGTTTTCGCTTCGCCGTCATGCAACCACCTCCTGTAACAGCTTATGTGACGACTTCCTGTTCCTTTCACACCTGGAAAGATACAAGCTCACGCATAGTTCATCCCGCGGCCACGTAGACATGTACTATGATCTTTTCGTCGACACAGGAGGATTCCATGTCACGCCACTCACCGATGTTCACTCTGTTGCTTGCCCTCTCGACAGTCGCACTCGTCTTGACGCTGGTGATTTATTCGCAAATTTCCTTTGAAGCGGCAGTCCGCGGACTTAAAATCTGGTGGGAAGTCGTCTTTCCCTCCACCCTCCCGTTTATCGTCCTCTCGGAAATCCTGATGGGACTGGGGGTGGTCCACTTTGTCGGCGTGCTGCTCGAACCGCTGATGCGCCCCTTGTTCAACGTGCCCGGCACAGGCGGCTTCGTGCTGGCTATGGGCTTTTCGTCGGGGTATCCGGTGGCGGCCAAGCTGACGACCCGCTTGCGCCAGCAGGGAAACGTATCGAAAGCGGAAGGAGAGCGGCTCGTATCGTTCACGACGACGGGCGACCCCCTGTTTGTGATGGGGGCTGTCGCCATCGGCTTTTTTCACAGCGAACAAATGGGGATTGTCCTGGCCTTGACCCATTATTTGTCGGCTGTCCTCATGGGGCTGGTGTATCGCTTCCACGCTCCGTTTGCCACGGTATCCAAACCGTTGGAAAAAACGAACCTGCCGTTGCCGCTGCGGGCGCTGCAAGCGATGCACCGCGCACGAATCCGCGACGGACGGCCATTCGGCAAGCTGATGGGCGATGCCGTGCAATCCGCGCTGAACACGCTCCTCATGATCGGCGGCTTCATCATCGTCTTTTCCGTCTTGATCCAACTGTTTGCCGCCATTCACTTGACGCAGATGATCAGCACGCTGCTTGCCATCCTGCTCGGCCCCTTCGGATTTCCGCCCGCTTTTTCCCAAGCCATCGTCGCCGGACTGTTCGAGGTCACGCTGGGCGCGCAGGCAGCCAGTGTGGTTCCCGACGGCGTTTCCATGGTCTGGAAAGCCGCAATCGCAAGCGCAGTCCTTTCCTGGGGCGGCCTGAGCGTCCATGCCCAGGTGGCGAGCATTCTGAGCGAAACCGATATTCGCGTCGCGCCCTATTTCATCGCCCGTGCCTTGCACGCCGTGTTGGCGGCGATTTTGACCTTTGTCTTCTGGAATCCGCTGGTCAAGGTCAGTACGTGGTTTCTGGTAAAAAGCGTCCCCGTCTTCATGCCGACCCCGTCCGGAATCCCGGCTACGAGTTGGTGGGAGACGATCGCGTTTTCCGGCACGCTCGCCATCGGCGTAGCTGTCCTGCTTTTCGCCATCAGTTTGCTGGCTCGCTATTGGCAAAGCGGCAAGACGAGATAATCGTTGCCTGTACCGCTTACAGCTGCCCACATTTTCGCTTGAGCGCCTCTTCGACGGCCGGCGGGACGAGATCTGCCACACTCGCCTTGTATCTCGCCACTTCCTTCACGATGCTGGAGCTTAAATACGAATATTGGTTGCTGGTCATCATGAAAAACGTTTCGATCCGGTCGTCGAGTTTTTTGTTGATCGAGGCCACCTGCATTTCGTATTCAAAATCGGAGACGGCCCGCAAACCGCGAATGATGACTTTGGCTCCGCGCTTGTTCATGTAGTCGATCAAAAGGCCGTCAAACGAGTCGATCTCGACGTTGTCCATGCCCGCTGTCACCTGCCGCAGCATCTCGACGCGCTCTTCAACGCTGAACAGGGATTTTTTCTGGGAATTGATCAGAACCGCTACGATTACCTTGTCAAATACCTTTGCACCCCGACTGATAATATCGAGGTGTCCGTACGTCACAGGATCAAAGCTTCCAGAGCAAACGGCAATCGCCATCTTGCCTTCCTCCTCTTCGTGTACTGGCTAAGCAATCCATCGCTTACGCTTCCTGCTGCGGATCGTAATAATACAGGGTGACAGCTGTATCGCCATAGGTCGCTTCCCGATCTTTGACGCAGTTTTGAATCGCATCGGGAAAGGAGAGTTTGCTGTCGTGCTCGGCCACGATCCAGGCGCCATCTGCCAGCAGGCCGAGCGCTTGCAGCTGCTCGATCTCCTCCACGATCCGCTGCTTCGCGTAAGGCGGGTCGAGAAAAACGAGCGCGAACGGCTGGGCGCGTTTGGCCAGCTGCCGGATCGCCCGCTCTGCATCCATGCGATACAGTTCTGCGTATTCGTCCAGTCGGCAGGCGCTGACATTTTGCTTGACGACGGCGAACGCTTTGGCATCCCGCTCGACAAACACGGCCTTGTCCGCTCCCCTGCTCAATGCTTCTATACCGAGGCTGCCTGTTCCGGCGTACAAATCCAAGGCCCAGCCCCCGTCAAAATACGGGCCAATCATGTTGAAAATCGATTCCTTTACCTTGTCGGTCGTCGGACGCGTCCCGCTTCCCGGGACGGCCGCCAGTTTTCTTCCTCTGTGTTCTCCCGCGATGACGCGCATATTCGTTCACCTGTTCCAAGAAGTAATAAGGGATAAAAGCTGATATCATACTATCACAACTGCCTATCCCGGTAAAATTGGCAACTGGAAAATTTATGACGTAGCGAAGTATACACCGCACAAAGATTGGAAATCATAATGGATAGCGACGCAACGGTGTCGCTGACAACCGCGGAGAAGACTTACGTTTCCCCATAAGCTCTTCCTCCGGTTTCTCCTCTCCCATAATTGAAAGGCAGTTCACTTTGGCGCACGGCGTGTCTGATAGGAGCATTCCGTGCCAGCGCTCCCCACGCGGGAGGAGTTGAACCGCTGCCCCATCGTCGTATGGCGAGGGGGTATTTTTTTGTGCATGGGGGGAGCATACTACTTGCACATGTTCAACGAAGGGGGAATCGACATGGCAGAAAAACTACCGTCCGCGCAAAAGCGAAAAGCATCCCAGGCTCAGTCCGATGCCGACCGAACGGGAACAGGCGTCGAGCAAGCGCGGGACATGCAGTCGCGCGCGGACCAGTCGGACATCATCAAGCATGGCCAATAACGAGAGCAGCCGAAAAGCCAGTCGCCATCCTGCGGCTGGCTTTTTTCTGCCCGATGCAACGGTGTCAATGTTTCCCCGCCTGCATTTCCCTCGCGCCCTTTTCCGTCTGGTTACGCACACTAAGCGAAAACAGGCGAAAGCCCCCTCATTTTCACATCCAAACCGTCCGTACTGGAGGAATCTTATGCACACCGTATGGAAAGGCTCAATCAGCTTCGGCCTGGTCAACATCCCCGTCCGCATGTTTACGGCAACAGAGGAGCGGGACATTCGCTTTCGCCAGTTGCACAAGGAATGCCACACCCCGATCAAATACGCCAAAATGTGCCCGCATTGCCAGCGAGAGGTGGAAGCAAGCGAAATCGTGCGCGGATACGAATACGAAAAAGGCCATTTTGTCATGATCGACGACGAGGATCTGGAGGCGATCACGCCCGAGACGCGGCGGGCCATTGAGATTCTCGACTTCGTGGACTTGTCGGAAATCGACCCGGTTTATTTTGACAAAAGCTACTTCCTGTCCCCGCAGGAGACGGGCGAAAAAGCGTATGCGCTGCTGCGCGCCGCCATGGAACAGAGCGGAAAAATCGCCATCGCCCAGGTGACGATGCGCAATCGGCAAAGTCTCGCCGTCATTCGGCTGTACGAGCACTGCATCATGCTGGAAACGATTTTTTACCCGGACGAGGTGCGTCCGGTCAACCAGGTGCCAGCCTTGCCGGAGGCTACTGTCCCGCTCGCGGAAAACGAACTGAAAATGGCGACAGAGTTGATCGGCAATATGACCGTTCCCTTCGATCCGGCAAAATACACCGACAAATACCGGGTAGAACTGCAAAGCATGATCGAGAAAAAGCTGGAGGGTCAAGAGATCGCCACCGCTCCCACAATTGCGCGGACGAATGTGATCGACTTGATGCAAGCCTTGAAGGAAAGCCTGGCCTCTACAGCAGCAGGCACCCAGACCACTCCCGCCAAGCTTGTGCCCGAGCCGACTCCGACGGCCCCTAAACCGAAAGCCGGGCGAAAACGGGCCGCTTCCACGGCGAAAACGGATTCCTCTGCTGCCAAAGAACCCGCAGGAAAACCGGGGTCGGGAACAACCTCCACCTCGACTACCAAAACGCTTCGCCGCAAAAAAGCCACTCCCGTGTAATCGTGCCAGAAGCTTTGGCTGCGCCCGGACAATCGGCGCAGCCTTCACAAAAAAACCTGCCCTTTGCTAAGGACAGGTTTTTGCTCATTTCTTGACGAGCGGCTGTTCTGGCTCGATGTGAATATGAACGGTATTGATTTTGTGCACATACTTCATACGCTCTTCAATCTTTTCGGTAATCGAGTGGCTTTCCACCACATTCAACTTCGGATCGACGTGAATCACCACGTCCACCAGCACGCTGCTGCCGTGATAACGCGCCTTGATATCGCTGATCGCCTTCACCCCGGAAATGGAGACGATCGTTTCCTTCAGTTCCTCGAGCTGCCCCACATCGAAGCCATCGGTCAAGCGATGGGTCGCCTCTCGGAAAATATCCCACGCCGTTTTCAGGATGATCCCCCCAACGATAAGCGCAGCCAGCGGGTCGAGCCAATGCAGTTGAAACTGTGCGCCCGCAACTCCCGCAAACGTACCGATGCTGACGAAGGCATCCGAACGATTGTCGGCAGCGGCGGCGAGCAACGCCTGGCTGTTCGTTTTCACGGCCAGCTGACGGTTGTATCGGTATACCCCGAGCATGATGCCGGCTGTTGCCAGAGCCGTCCAGCCCGCCAACAGGTCCGGAGCGCTATGGTTGGCGTCCATCAGCGACGGAATCGCTCCTGTAATGACCTCCAGCCCGACAAACAGCATGATAAATGACGCGACCAGCGCCGAGATCGTCTCTGCGCGAAAATGCCCGTACGGATGATCGCGATCAGGCGGCTTGCGCGCGATGCGCAGCCCGATCAGCACGGCTATGGATGCCACCACGTCCGTCGAGTTGTTCAGCCCATCCGCCATCAGCGCTTCCGAACCGGTCAGCACCGCAACCCCTATTTTTAACGCCGAGCAAAAAAGATAGGCGACAATACTAACCCAAGCCCCTCGCTCGCCTCGCTTCAAATCCGAATATACATCCACACTCCATCACCCCAAAAATCTCAATCGCCCTTTTCGCTCAACGTTGTCAGAACAGAACGGATAAAAGCGGTTTCTCGTTTTCGAATCTCATCGTAACAGACAAAATTCGTGTGGGTCTACAGAAACAGTTTTAGTCCGATTCATGAGTATAGAGGCGGGGAAAATGTGTTGCCCTGCGGCAATTTTTGTTGGAAACTTTTTCTTGCCAAATACAGTGTTCTCCGGTATCCTGATTTTGCAACGAAACCAAAAACAAGCACGGGAGCTTGGAAATCACCAGGCTGAGAGGATGGTACTGTGCCATCGACCGTTGAACCTGAACTGGGTAATGCCAGCGGAGGAATGTCCATATGACAGATGAGCGATGCGTATCTGTACGTTCGGGATACCGTCTCTTCTCTGCTCTCGCGTCTGGCGTCGCATGTTCCCATGCGGCGTTTTTTCGCGACGGGCCTCTTTCGCCTCCCTACAAGGTTCGCGCTTTCGTGCAACCACGCCAAGGAGGTTTTTTTATGTCATCCCTTTCATCTTTTCCCGGAAGCCGCAAAGTATACGAGGTAGGCAGCCGCCCCGACATTCGCGTGCCGATGCGCGAAATTGCGCTATCGCCTACGGAGGGGCTGTACGGCACCACGCCAAACCCGCCGCTGCGCGTGTACGACACAAGCGGCGAATACACGGCCGAAGGTTATGTCGCCGATATCCAAAAAGGGCTGCCGTTCGTGCGCCAGCGCTGGATCGAGGAGCGAGGCGATACGGAGAGCTACGCCGGCCGCGAGCCAAAGCCTGTGGACAACGGAATCCGAAACGCCGACAGCGCAGGGAAAATGCCCGCTTTCCCGCGCGAAGGCTATCAGCCGAGACGGGCGAAGGCAGGCAAGGCAGTCACCCAGCTTCACTATGCCCGCCGTAACATCATCACGCCGGAGATGGAGTACATCGCCATCCGCGAAGGCGTCACGCCGGAGTTTGTCCGCGCTGAGGTGGCGGCAGGCCGCGCGATCATTCCCGCCAATATCAATCATCCGGAGGCGGAGCCGATGATTATCGGCCGCCATTTTCACGTCAAGGTCAACGCCAACATCGGCACTTCCGCCGTCAGCTCCTCGATGGAAGAGGAGGTCGAGAAAATGATCTGGGCGGTACACTGGGGCGCGGACACGATCATGGACCTGTCGACCGGAAAGCACATCCACACGACCCGCGAGTGGATTATCCGCAACAGCCCTGTGCCTGTGGGAACCGTGCCGATCTACCAGGCGCTGGAAAAGGTGAACGGCAAAGCGGAGGATCTCACCTGGGAAATCTATCGGGACACGCTGATTGAACAGGCAGAGCAAGGCGTCGATTACTTTACCATCCACGCCGGTGTCCTGCTCCGCTACATTCCGCTGACCGCGAAGCGCGTGACCGGAATCGTTTCGCGCGGCGGTTCCATCCTGGCTGCGTGGTGTCTCGCCCATCACGAGGAAAACTTTTTGTACACGCATTTTGAAGAGATTTGCGAAATTCTCAAGGCGTACGACATCAGCGTGTCGCTCGGAGACGGCTTGCGCCCCGGCTCGATTGCGGATGCGAATGACGAGGCCCAGTTTGCCGAACTAGAGACACTCGGCGAGCTGACCAAAATCGCCTGGAAGCACGACGTGCAGGTGATGATAGAAGGACCGGGCCACGTCCCGATGCACCTGATTCGCGAAAACATGGACAAACAACTGGCGATTTGCCACGAGGCGCCTTTTTACACGCTCGGACCGCTGACGACAGACATCGCGCCCGGCTACGACCACATTACCTCCGCGATTGGCGCGGCGATGATCGGCTGGTTCGGCACCGCGATGCTCTGCTACGTCACGCCCAAGGAGCATCTCGGCCTGCCGAACAAGGAAGACGTGCGCAACGGCCTGATCGCCTATAAAATCGCGGCCCACGCAGCGGATTTGGCCAAGGGCCACCCGCGGGCAAAACAGCGCGACGACGCGTTGTCCAAAGCCCGCTTCGAGTTTCGCTGGAACGATCAGTTCAACCTCTCGCTCGACCCTGAGCGCGCCCGCGAGTATCACGACGAGACGTTGCCTGCGGAAGCAGCCAAGTCTGCGCACTTTTGCTCGATGTGCGGCCCGAAATTTTGCAGCATGAAAATCTCGCACGACATCCGTCATCTGGCCGAGGATCAAGAACAGAGCGAGTCGAGCGCCATCGCAGCGGGCCTTTTAGAGAAAGCTCGCGAATTTCGCGAGCAGGGAAGCCAACTGTACAAATAAGCGTCCGGAGGTGGCTGGCAAGTGAACGAAGCGTTGCAATTGCGAGCAGAGATCGCTCGCCTGGAGGCTGACCTCGAACAGCGGAAGCGCGAATTGCGTCTTTTGCAAAAAGAGTGCGAGCATGAGTTCGTCGAGACGCCTCTGGCCCGCACCTGCGCCAAATGTCTGCAAACGGAAAGTCTCTATTATTAGGAAACTTCCCTGACAACGAAAAAAAGACCGCTCTCCCTCAACCGTGTGGAAAGCGGTCTTCTCTTCTGTTCGCCTGTCCGTGTCAGCTTGAGACTTTCGCTCGCAAAGGAAGTCCTTCCTTATAATATAGCGCAGGCGACAGCAGGATAAAGAAAATATGGACGTTCTCGAAGCCTTGCTTGTGCAAAATCCGGTTCATGGCGCGGGCGATCTCATCGTGCTGCTTCTGATCCCGGGGGAACATCATGATTTCCAAAGACAGTGGACTGTTCGTCAGGCGCTCGACCAGAAGCAGCTCCAGCTTGACCTTTTCCCGGCTCACTTCGGCGATGCGGGCAAACTCTTCTATAATAAGGGGCGATACCGATTGCAGCTTTTCTTTTTCAAAGCCTTTAAATCGAAGAAATGGCAAGTCAATTCCTTCTTTCCGGAACAGACAGCTACCAACAGCCACGAGAGCCGAAGCTGTTCCCAAAATCATTACCTTCGTAATTATATACGACAGTCGATTTCCGGAGCAACGAAAAAAAGGACTATATCTGTCTCCTGACTCTCTCCTTGCGAATAGGTGGTGGACGTACCACGACAGGAGGTTTCGGTCAGTCAGATATAGCCCATCCATACTTTCTGCAACGCGTTTCAGATCCTGCCTGATTCTTCGTGAACTGCCTCCTAGTATAACGCAAAGACAATCCTTCATCAATGAAGAAGTTTCTTAACATTCGTTCAAAACTCTCTGCTTTTCCGGGTGCATAGACGATGGCGAATCGTGACACCGTACAAATGGACAGACGATGAGATACGGGAGGCTACGATGAAGCTAACGCCGGTTATTCCCTTTGAGCCGACGACGACGGATGAAATCGCCGATGATCCGGACTGGATTGCGCAAGTCAAATGGGATGGAATCAGACTGTTGACGTACTATGACGGCAGCTCTGTCAAGCTGTATAACCGAAAGACAAACGAGCGCACGCTACACTACCCCGAGATCGCCGCGATTTCCGATTACTGCCGGGCACGATCCGTTATTCTCGATGGCGAGGTCGTTGCGCTTGGAGCGGATGGCAAGCCGTCCTTTTACGAGGTCATGCGCCGAGACGGTCTGCGACGAATGGAAAAAGTCGCTGCCGTACAGCGCCAGGTTCCCATTTTCTACATGATCTTTGACATCTTGTACGCAAACGGCGAGTGGGTCACGGCCTGCCCCCTGGCAGAACGACAACGCCTCTTGCAAAAGCTCGTCGCCCCGACCCCCACTGTGCAGCTCGTCGACAATTTTGGCAGCGGCCAAGAGCTGTTTCGGCTCATCCGGCAACAAGGGATGGAGGGCGTCATTGTAAAAGATTTGACAAGCACGTATGCCATTGCCGGAAAGGATCGACGCTGGCAAAAGAAAAAAAACTACCGGGATTTGATCGCGGTGGTGGGCGGAGTAACCATGCGGGACCAGACCGTCAATTCCCTGCTTCTCGGACTCTACGACGATCAAGGAGCGCTCTGGTATATCGGCCATGCCGGAACCGGAAAACTGACACACCACGACTGGCAGAGCCTGACGGAAAAAATTCACCCGCTGATCCAGGCAGACATGCCTTTTTGCAACAAGCCGGAGCGCATCAGCGGCACCATCTGGCTACAACCTGTGCTTACAGCCAAAATCCAGTACGCAGAGTGGGCGGAGGGACACTCGTTGCGTCAGCCGAGCATTCAAGGCTTCGTCGATGTTCCCGCCCGGCAGTGTACGTTCGGGTCGTAGAGCGTCCCCTATCCGGCGCACAGACGGGCGAACAGCCTACAGGGACGGCTACTGGCGAAATTTCCCCTGTTGCTTGGGCCGCCCCAGCCTTTGCTTGCCATGGTTGAGCGCCTGCATTTCTCCGTAACTGGTCAACAGCCCGATCACCAGAAAACAGACATAGGCGATCGCCGTCGCCATCCCTGACGCCGGAGATTTGTCTCGCAGCAGGGCGCCGATCAGGATGGTCAGGATACAGCCTGCCAGACTGATGACTCCCCCCCACACCATCAAGCGGTAAAAGCGGTGCAGCTTCGTGCCTTTCGGGATCAGGCCCTGGCCTGCTTCCCGTTTTTTTCGTCGGGCGGCGATCAACAGAAACAGGAGCAGCGGCACCTGAAAAAGCAAGACGAGGAGCGGGAAGCTGTAGCTGATAAACTGGTCGATATCCGACACCTTGGAAAAGGCGAGCAGCGAAGTCACCACCAGGAAACAGCCGCTGGGCGCGTTAAACGTATTGTAGTGCAGCTGTCCGCCAAACGAACCTACCCCGACGAGAAAAGCCATGTACGCAAAGATCGCCTTCATGCTGAACGCAGGAAACCACAAGCTGAACAAAATCATTTCCACCCGGTCGAGAAAATCCGTCAAGTGAATTTGCTGAACGAGAATGTAAATCGGAAAATTGAGCCGCCCCGCAATGACGTAGCCCATCACCCCGAGCAGAATCAAGAGCGCAATCGTGGTCGTGAAGCATACAATCATGATTCCGTGCTTCATCGCCGCAAACAAGAGACGCGATTCGCTGCTGGCGTGCAAAAAGGCGCCGAACAAAAGCACGTCTCCGTATACGCCAAGCGGCAGCAGGTTGCTTACCGCTATCCGCTCCAGACTCGTGCTGAGAATCGGCTCCAGTCGCTCGATGCTGTACTCGTTCATCAGCAAAAAGTACAGCAACAGATACATGATGAAGTAGGCGGGAAAATAGATTTCGTTGACCCTCGCCGCCACCTCTAGGCTCGTTTTGCCGTAGTACATCAACACAAGAACGAACACAAGCAGGATGATTTCCACCGGCGTCTGCGGGAGCAGGGAGATGTGAAGAAAGTCGGCCGCTCCTTTTATATCGAGGGCGAGAATCACCCAGATGTAAAACAAAAGCAAACCATTGACGACTCCGCCGATCCATTTGCCGCAGATGATAAACATGATCTCAAACAGGTTTTTCCCCGGATAGGCGCGCACAAGCTCCGCCAATACATAGGCGACGAGCAAGGCATAGCAAGCCGGAACAATCTGCGAGAACCACGCATCCATCTTGGCTACCTGCACCACCGAACGCAAAAAGCTGATCATCATCCCCGTCATCAGCAAACTGCCGACCAACCAGGCGATTTGCCGATGATTGACGACTTGCTTGTGTATCATGCACTCCCTCCTCTACAGAATCTGATCGATCCACATTTTCACCCGCGGCGTGAGGATGTTCAAAAAAAAGCCGGTCGGCATCAAGTTGTCGTGCTGATATTGGATGGCGTACAATCCGATCGCCGACAGGACGTACATCGTATAGATGACGATTTGTTGCTTTCGCTCCATCTGGTTGCGCTTCCAGACAAAATGGAGAAAGGACGAAATCAGCATCAGTACAAACAAACATAGAAACAGTCTATTCATTCTCGCTGTCATCCTTTGTGATGTTTTTCGTCGTTTGCCCGATATCTTCGACGACCACCTTGGAATGGATCGTGAAGGACAGGCGCGGCAGCTCTTCATTCCAGCGATCCCGATACGTTTCCCGCCACTCCCGAGGGAATTGTCTGGCTAAAATAATTCCCATGCCAATCGTGTCCGTCCGATACTTTTGCATCAGCAAAAGCGTATTCTTCACGCTGGTCTCGATCTCTTTTTTTAGCATGTCCTCGATCATGGCAATGTTTTTTCGATGCTCCAGATCAAGGCTCGTCATGTTCTCCACGACTACACTTGTCGCGTACACCGTAATCTCGTAATGAACATGCCCCTTTTTCAGGACTGGCTTGAGATCGGCCTTCCCTTTGGAAAAGTACACGGTAAGTTTCCCTTTGTCTTTAAGCGAAAGCACGACCGAGAACGGCGTGAAATTCCGTTGAAACCAGCGAAGCCCTTTGATTGATTCGGCTTTGGATACGTGCACGAGCTTGTCACCGCGAAACAACGCGATCCCCGTGAATTCCACTTCCTTTGATTTGCCCTTGGGATGCGAGTCGACGGGCACAAGGACGGGAAGAAATGCATCAACCCCGGGTGTCGTGAGCATCTGGGCGACATCCTTGAGCGACACGGAGATCGCCTCCATTTTGATCAGCTCGCGCATGGCCTCCCCGGAAAAGCGTTCGAACTGCGGCTGGGCATTCAACAGCTCGATCCCTTTGCCTTTCGTCATGACGAGATACGCGGTCAGCCGATTTTCGGGAAAACGGGCCACGATGTCCAATACATCGCTCATCCCCTCCTTGGCCAGCTGCTCGCCGATGACAATCATGCGATGGTGGGAATAGTACAGCTCGCGCGACATGCGCGACTGGATGATATTATTCGCTTCCCTGATGGTCTTGCCGACAGCTGAGTCGACGTAGTAGGCCTTGTCGCCGCTCGTTCCCCCTCCTCCGCCAGACGTGGACCCGAGACTGCTGACCAGCGGAACCTGCACAGACAAGCGGTAATGACCATTCGGCTCCTTGTCCATCGCCAGCGCAATCACGATCGCCATATCGTTGACTTCGCGTCGATCCCAGCAGCCTGTCACAGCAAGCATCCCGAAAAGCAACACGACGACCGGAATGAGACGTTTCACGCTTTGCCCTCCTCGTCTGATTTCCCGCGGCTCGTTGTCCCTGCCTGCCCTCCTCGTTGCTGCACCTGATTGGCAAAGGTTGCGTCCATTTTTCTGGCATTGCGGACACCGAGAAAGCTAGGCCGCTTTTCCATAAAGGACCACGGCACTCTCACCAGGACATCCTTCAGATCGCCAACGGACATCGGCGCGAGCGGAGACAGGTACGGAACACCGAAAGAACGCAGGTTGGCCATATGTCCCAGGATGAGCAGCACCCCTACCAAAATCCCGTAAATGCCCAGGATCGAAGCGGCGATCATCAGCGGAAAGCGAAGCATCCGCAACGAAATCGCTGCATTGAAATGCGGAATCGTAAACGAGGCGATCCCGGTGAGCGACACGACAATGACCATCGGCGCGGAGACGATCCCGGCTTGCACGGCCGCTTGACCCACGACGAGCGCCCCCAAAATACTGACGGCCTGGCCGACCGTTTTGGGGAGGCGAATCCCCGCTTCACGCAGCGCCTCAAAGGAAATTTCCATAATGAGCGCCTCCACGATCGCGGGAAACGGAATAGACTCGCGAGCGGCGGCAATGCTCAGAAGCAACGTAGTCGGCAGCATTTGCTGGTGATACGTCGTAATCGCCACGTACAAAGCAGGGGTAAGCAGCGCAATAATCAAAAACAGATAGCGCAGCCATCGAAGCAACGTGGTCATTTGGAAGCGTTCGAAATAATCTTCGCTCGCCTGCATCATCATCCAAAAAGTGGCAGGTGCGATCAGGACCATCGGCGTTCCATCGACAAAAATAGCCACGCGCCCTTCCAAAATCGAAGCCGCCACCGTGTCCGGTCGCTCGGAATACATCAGTTGCGGAAACGGCGAATAGACGTTGTCCTGAATCAACTCTTCGATGTAGCCGCTCTCCAGAACGGCATCCATGTCGATATTGCTGATGCGCTGAGATACCTCTTCCACGACTTGCGCATCCGCAATGCCCTCCAAAAACGCGACCACGACATTGGTGTTGGTCTCTCGGCCCACAACCAGCGACTTCATTTTCAAGCGGGGCGTCCGCAATTTGCGCCTGAGCATCGACGTGTTCGTGCGGATATTTTCGATGAAGCCTTCCCGTGGCCCGCGCACCACGGCTTCTCCCTCCGGCTCGTTGACCGAACGCTTCTCCGCCCCGCGAATGCCGAGCGTGAGCGCCTCGACATTACCATCAACCAAAATGCCCGTATCGCCGGACAAAACGGCCTGCAGGAGCTGCTTGTAATCGTTGACTCTCGCCATTTGCGAAACCGGCAGCAGCGCTTCTTCGATCACCCGGACGTCCTCGTCGCCGTCTTCCAGCACCATCAGTGCTTTCAATGCCTGGTTCACTTCTTTTGTATCAATCAACCCGTCTACAAAAACCGCGGCTGCACGCACACTGTTTTTTTGTCTGAACTCGCGAATGACAAAATCCGAGCAATCCGAGAACAGCTTCTTCAGTACCTCTACGTTGTCATCCAAAGCCGGAAAAAGCGGAATTCCTTCCAGCTCAAGCAAGCTGCACGTCTCAATCGTCTCTAGCAATTCCTTTACCTTGCTTTTTTTCTTGAACTCCATCTCATCACCAGCCACTGGAAAGCTACCCGTATTATGGTTGATTTGCTGGAAAGATATGCAGGGCGCGCCTGGCCTGCATATCCTTTTCGCGAACGGGAGAAAGTAGGAGCACATCTACCGCCCAAAGGAAGGTGCCATCGTGGCGAACGCAATCAACGCATACGAGTTGACCGTCAATGGTCATGCGATCAGTATTACGAACCCGCACAAGCCGCTCTGGCCGGAAGCGAACGTGACCAAGCTGGACTATTTGCGCTATCTGTTGATAGTGGCGCCCCATCTGCTCTCCTATGCCAAAAACCGGCTGTTGACCGTCATTCGCTACCCGCACGGCATCCACGACAAGCATTTCTATCAAAAAAACATTCCGGAATACGCCCCGTCCTGGATTCAGACGCACACCTGGGAAAATGTCCGCTATGTGCTGTGCAACGACGAAGCCACCCTCCTGTGGATGGCCAATCAGGCGGCGCTGGAGTGGCATGTTTCTTTTCATCTGGCGACCGACGAGACACCGACAGAGCTGGTGTTTGATCTCGACCCGTCCACAGAGGACTTCGCTGTCGTCATCGAGGCCGCGCTGCTCGTAAAAGAGCTTTTGGACGAGTTGAAGCTCCCCGCCTTCGTCAAGACGTCAGGGGCAAGTGGTCTGCAGGTGTACGTTCCGATCGAGCTGCGCTATACGTTCGAGCAGACGAGGCAGGTCGGGCAGTTTATCGCTTCTTATCTGGTCAGCAAGCACCCGGCTTTTTTAACGATCGAACGCATGGTGAAAAATCGCGGTGACAAGCTGTACATCGACTACTTGCAGCACTGGCGCGGCAAAACGCTTCCTGCTCCGTATTCGACGCGGGCGAAAAAAGGAGCAACGGTTTCCGCTCCCTTGTTATGGGAGGAAGTGCCGCAGTCGCATCCCAGCGCCTTCACCGTCCACACGCTTCCCCAACGCCTAAACGAGAAGGGCGATCTGTTCGCTGCCGTTTCCCGACCGACAACTAGAGCCTCCCTGGACCCCATCCTCGACTTTTTGCGCCGTCCATAAGCAGGCTCTTATTGGAATCCCTCTGTCCAGGTATGCTATACTGTGCAGAGACGTTTGAGGCAAGGAGGCATTTTTCATGATTGATCCGATCGCACTTTCGCTCGGACCCCTGAACATACACTGGTACGGCATCATCATGGGGTTGGCCTTTTTTCTGGGGACTTACCTCGCGATGTACAATTCCAAACGTTCCGGCATTGATCCCGACCACGTTCTGAACATGGTTGTGTGGATTATTCCGGCAGCGATTGTGTGTGCCCGCTTGTATTATGTCGTGTTTGAATGGGCGCAGTACAAAGACAATCCAATCGACATCATCAAGGTCTGGGAAGGCGGTCTGGCCATCCACGGCGGGCTGATCGGGGGGGCGCTCGCCGGAACGTACTACATACGCAAGCACAACCTGCCCTTCCTTCGCCTGGGTGATGTGCTCATGCCCAGTGTCATCCTGGGCCAAGCCATTGGCCGCTGGGGAAATTTCATTAACCAGGAAGCGCACGGCGGTGTAGCCTCTGCGGAATTCATGGCGAACTTCCCCGCCTTTATCCGCAATCAGATGTTTATCGGGGGACAGTATTACCATCCGACCTTTTTGTATGAATCGCTGTGGAACCTGCTCGTCTTCGGTATTCTGATGCTCATGCTCTATCGGTTGAAAAAATTCGACGGGCAAATTTTGTTCAGCTACATGATTCTGTATTCCATCGGCCGCTTCTTCATCGAAGGCATGCGCACAGACAGCCTGCTGATCGCCGACACGCTGCGGGTAGCCCAGCTCGTCAGCCTGTGCCTGATTGCCGCCGGCGTCATTCTGATGGTGATTCACGCGCGCAAAAGCAAGCAGTCCGGCCATTCGCACAATTCCATGGAATAGCAACCGGAACCATCCCGGGCAACCGCTCTCGCCGCTATGGCAGGGCGGTTTTTTTGCTTCTTGCTCGTCTGAATGTCTTAATTGTCACAATGCGGGAAATAACTAGGAGACAGGAGGGATGTCACATGGATGACGGCATTTTGGAGGAATACCTGGATCGCCTGGTTCGCGTACATTTTGCACCCGATCGGATCGGAGCCGGCTTGCCAGCCTATGCAGAAGGCAAGCTGTTTGACTACAGCCCTCTTGGCATTCTGATCGAGGAAAAGGACGGCTCCCTCGACTACATTCCTTTTTCGGCTGTGCGGCTCGTGCAAATCAAGCCAAAAGCCAGCTTGTGGGAGCGCTTGACGGGGTCCGGCTAAATCCGGCCAAGCAAAAAGACACCTCGCTACGAAATTGGTCGTAGAAGGTGTCTTTTTGGATTACAGGAAAACATCGAAAACAACGTAACAGGCCGCAGCCAACAGCGCGGTTACCGGCAACGTAATGATCCAGGTAACGACGATGCGTCCAGCCACTCCCCATTTGACTGCGTTCAGCTTTTGCGACGCGCCTACCCCTAAAATCGAAGAGGTGATGACGTGCGTCGTACTGACAGGCAGCTTCAAGGCTGTAAAGATGGTAATAATCAAGGCAGACGACAGGTCGGCGGAAAAACCGCTGATGGGCTTGATTTTCATGATCTTGCCGCCCATGGTTTTGATGATGCGCCAGCCCCCGAAGGATGTCCCCAGTGCCATGGCGACCGCCGCGGACAGCTTGACCCACAGCGGAATGGTAAACTCGCCAGGCTCCTGCACCAGGAATCCGCCAGAGAGCAACGCCAGCGTAATAACCCCCATGGTTTTTTGGGCATCGTTGGCTCCGTGGCTGAAGGACTGCCAGGATGCGGACAAGACTTGCAGCATGCGGAAGTTGCGATTCGTTTTATGGTAATTCATGTTGGCGACAATCGCGGAAACGATTTTGATGACGATAAAACCGATGACAAACGCAACGATAGGCGAAATAATGAGCGCTTTGACGATTTCAATAAAGCCTTCCATGTTGATCGAGCCGAACCCGGCAGCTCCTACAGCGGCACCTGCAACGCCTCCGATAATCGCGTGGGAGGAGGAGCTGGGAATACCGAACCACCACGTAATCAAGTTCCACAAAATCGCCGCGGTCAAGGCGGCCAAAACGACAACCAGTCCATTTTCCAGCTTGAACGGGTCCGTGATTTTTCCCCCGATGGTCTTCGCTACGCCCGTATACGACAACGCGCCAATCAGGTTGAAGAGCGAGGCGATGACAATGG
The DNA here is from genome assembly GCF_051967035.1 of Brevibacillus sp. SAFN-007a. Taxonomy (NCBI): domain Bacteria; kingdom Bacillati; phylum Bacillota; class Bacilli; order Caryophanales; family Paenibacillaceae; genus Brevibacillus; species Brevibacillus sp. SAFN-007a. The sequence continues at coordinate 162,681 of NZ_JBQCKK010000006.1, forward strand.
CTGTACGCGGGCTTAACGCCCGGGTCGATACAGAGGTCGCGATGGCATTGGCCGTGTCGTGAAAACCATTGATAAAGTCAAAGCTCAACGCCATGATGACGACAAGTACGAGAATAACCACCTCTGGCGACAGATCAGGCATTCTTTAACACGATCCCTTCCACCAGGTTCGAAACGTCCTCGGCAAAGTCAGCACAGTCTTCGAGCTTGTCGTAAATTTCCTTGAGTTTGATCGCTTCAATCGGATTGGCATCAGGCGAATTTAACAAATCGGACACCATTTTGCGGTAATTGGAATCGGATTCATGCTCCAGATCCTTGATTTCCACAGCGATTTTCGCTACCACCTGATGATCGAGCTTGCGCAGCGTGCGAATCAGCTCAATCAACTTCGCCGAACATTTGACCAAAATGTTTGCCTGGGCCAACACACGCGGGTCCGGCTGACGAACTTGATAGAGATACATGCGATCCGCCACACCGTCAATGTAATCGATCATCGAGTCCATGGTGTGGGCGAGCTGATGGATGTCTTCACGCTCAAGCGGAGTGATAAAGGTGGAGTTCAATTCGTTCATGATGCGGCGAACGATTTCATCCCCTTCTTTTTCGACAGCCTTGATTGCCTTCACTTTGGCTTCCACATCTTGATAGTTTCCAATCATTTCATAAAAAAGATGAGTCCCTTTGTGCACCGTGGCAATCTGCTGTTCAAACAGATCAAAGAAGATATACTTGTTCGATTTCAACATATGGTCCTTCTTCACTCCTTTGGATAAATCACACCTAACCGATTATATCGGAAGTTATTGTGGACGTAAATTTAAATTCAAGGGCAAGTGTGTAGATTTTTCTTTAAAAAAATATTAAGTTTTTGTAAATCTCCTTTACAAACAAATCCCCGTCTCCTTGCGAGCGACAGGTATTAGTCTTGCCATCTATATTCTCCTTTCATGCGTAGCGACGATCATGCAATCTTTCTTTTTCTTTGCCTCGTACATCAGCGTGTCTGCCTTGTGTGTCAATTCTTCTGCCGTAGCTGCATGTCTGGGGTAGGAAGCGACGCCGATACTGACCGTCACCCCGGACAGCGTGTGCCGCACCTGCTCTTGTATCCGCTCTGCGATCGCGAGTGCCGCATGGGTATCGGCCTGCTTCAGCAGCACGACAAATTCTTCTCCGCCCCAGCGGCCAACCGTATCCTGGCTGCGCACGTTAGCTTGCAGGAGAGAAGCGAATTGGCAGAGCAGCCGGTCCCCTTCCATATGTCCATGGCAATCATTGAATTGCTTGAAATTATCCAGGTCGATAAATAACAGCGTGATCGGATAGTGCTGATGCTTCGCCTGCTTGACCTCGCGAATCAATCGGTCCGAAAAACGGCGATTGACCAGGACGCCCGTCAGCGAGTCGTGATAGGCCATTTGACGCAGACGGTTCACATATGTTCCCAGCCTGTATCCCGCTGCTATCTGGATCAGGGCCGCCAACACGACGAACAGCCCTGTCAGCTGCTCGTCAGGCAGCCTGTATACCGTGAGCCAAATCAAGATAATCAGACAGGACACACCCATGCCAATCCAGCGTGAGTCCAAGGTACTCTCCACCTCCCGTCCATCCCATGTAGCAGAGATGCGCGCAAAACCAATACATAAGTCCTAATATTTACACCTATCGTATAGGTCTTATTTCGTGTATGTAGGGATATTTTACCTGTCTTTTTGCCGCGGTTCAAGCACGATTCTGCAGAATAGTTCGATGACTCCTCCCGCGCATCTGGTTTCCGCGGCCTTTTCGCCTGAATTTTCTCATTTCTCCTTGTCCGCTTTCTTTGTATAATGAGTGAGCTATACCAACAAAAAAGGATGGATCGATAGGGAGGAATTAACCGAATGGTTTGGTTTCAACAGCTGATCGCCCGCTACGACACGACGATCTGGATTCGTGTCATCGGAACGATCCTTACTACTTTTGCAGGTTTCATGCTTCGGCCGTTCCTCGCCTTCTATCTGTATGACAGGATGGACGGAGATCTGCTCGTAGCTGCGATGGTCACCAGCCTGCAGCCGTTGACGAGCATCGTCTCCGGCTTTTTTGCCGGGAGCCTCTCCGACCGTTACGGCCGGAAGCCGCTGATGATCGCCGCTTTGGCGATTGAAGCGTTCTCGATGGCCGGATATATCTGGGCGGAATCGCTGTTTGCCTTTGCAGCGCTCACCGTTTTGAACGGGATCGGCGCTTCCTTGTTCTGGCCAGCTGCTAGCGCGCAAATCACCGACGTCGTGCCGGAGGAAAAGCGCAGCGAAGTATTCGCGCTTCTGCACACCGCGCTGAATCTCGGTGCCGCCGCCGGCCCGCTGATCGGCGTCACCCTCTATAAAATCAACCCGGCGATTGCGTTTGCCATCTGCTCCTGCATGCTGTTCGTCTACGCTCTGCTCATCCTCTGGAAGATACCGGAGACGCTGCCCGCGCACATCCGGGCACAGGCTCGTCACGCTGCTGCCCAGAGGGACAACGCTCCCCAGATGAAGCTGACCGAGCATCCTGCGCTCATCTGGATGACGCTCGCAGCGCTCCCCGTATCGCTTTTGTACTCGCAGGTGGAGATCATTTTGCCGCAGCATTTGCGCACCCAATACGCCGACTTTCTCAGCGTCTTCGCCACTCTTTTGACCATCAACGGGATTTTGGTCGTCTGTTGCCAGATTGCGATTGCCAAGTTCGCCGATCGCTTCCCTGCCCACCGGGTCATTCTCACGGCCTATTTGTTTCTGGCCTGCGTCGGCTTTGGCTACGGCTGGGCGCCTGGCTTTCTCCTTCTCGTGCTCGCCGAAGTTCTGTTTACAATTGGCGAAATGCTGTACGGTCCGCAAATTCAAAAAGCCATCTCCGTCATGGCCCCGGAGCAATATCGCGGTCGCTATTTTGCGATCTTTGGCGCGAACTGGAGCATCACGGGCACGATCGGCCCCAGTGTGGGTGCCGTCGCATTCAAAGGGATCGGGGGCGCCTTCTGGTTCTCGATACTCGGCCTGCTGCTTCTGGTCGGCGGACTTTTTCAATACCGCTTTGTCAAAAAGGCAACCCGTGCGCCGGAAGAAGGAGTCCCGTTGCTGTCGAACTGAATGGAAACGAAATGGGCCGGGCGCTATCGCTTTTTCTGCTGCTGGCACGATCGGTTCCTGTCGTCGCGCTGAATGGCAATGAATTGGAATCAATTGGAAGGGGAACCCTACTTATACACCTTATCCACTATGAAAAATCGGGAGTGAAAAGGATATGCCCCGTATTGAATCCATTGCGACAGCCGTTCCGCCGCATGAAGTATCCACGGAAGAGTCCATGCAGCTTGCCCGCCATTTTTTTCAGGACGCTTTTCCCGACATCGACCGGCTCCTGCCGATCTTTGCCCACAGCCACATTGAAAAACGGCATTTTTGCATGCCGCTGGACTGGTTCTCCAGCGACTGGCCGTTTGCCGAAAAGAACAAGCTGTACATTCAGCACGCGGAAGCCTTATCGCTTGCCGCTGCGCGAAAATGCCTGGAAAAAGCCGGACTTGCGCCGACCGATATCGATTGTCTCGTATTCGTCTCCAGCACCGGGATTGCCACGCCAAGCATGGATTCGCGCCTGGTCAACAGTCTCGGGCTGCGCTCCGATAGTACGCGCATTCCGCTGTGGGGGTTAGGCTGTGCCGGAGGAGCAATGGGCTTGTCCCGCTCCTGCGAGTACGCCGGGGCCTATCCCGGACGCAGAGTGCTGCTCATCAGCGTCGAGCTGTGCGGGCTGACTTTTATTCGCCAGGATTTGTCCAAAAGCAATCTGGTGGCGACGTGTTTGTTCGGGGACGGGGCCGCAGCCGTCGTGGTCAGCGGCGACCGTGTCCAAACCTCCCCCCGGGAAACGTCGCCCCGCATCCAGTTTTGCGATGCCCGCACCACGACATGGCCGGATACGCTCGATGTCATGGGCTGGGAGCTGACGGAGCCGGGGTTGAAGGTGATTTTCTCCCGCGACATTCCTACCTTGATTCAGACGTACATGCGCGAAAACGTAGACAGCTTTCTGGCGTCGCATGAGACGACTATCGATCGCCTGCGCCACTTTATTTTCCATCCGGGAGGAGCCAAGGTCTTGAACGCGTACCAGGCTTCGCTCGGCATCAATGCCCAGGCCACGCGCCACTCCGAAGAGGTGCTGCGCCATTTTGGCAACATGTCTTCGCCAACCGTCCTGTTTGTCCTGGAAAAAAGCATGGAGCAAGCCTGGGAGCCGGGAGACCGCGGCTTGGTGGCGGCGCTTGGGCCCGGGTTCAGCTCGGAGCTGCTCCTCTTGGAAGCGAGGTAGGGGGCGATGCTCTTTTTCGTCGCGGTGATGGCCGCGGTTTGCCTGCAACGCTTCTGCGAATTGATGCTGGCTGCGCGAAACGCCCGCTACGTGCGCGCCAGAGGAGGCGTCGAGGTCGGCGCCAGCCATTACAAATACATCGTGCTTCTGCATCTTTGCTTTTTTGTCAGCCTGGTGACGGAAGTAGTCGCTACAGGCAGTGCTTTCGCGCTTCCTCCGTGGTGGGCGTATTGCTTTGGCCTGTTTTTGGCGGCACAGCTGCTCCGCTACTGGTGCATCCTGAGTCTTGGCAAACGGTGGAACACGCGAATTCTGGTCATTCCAGGCGAAGAACCACTCCGGCGGGGACCGTACCGCTTGCTTCGCCATCCGAATTACGTCGTCGTGGCGATCGAGCTGTTTACCCTCCCGCTGACGTTTTCCGCCGTGCATACGGCCATCGCCTTTACGCTCCTGAACGCCTGGCTGCTGCTGCGCGTGCGTATTCCGCTGGAAGAAAAAAGCGTGTATGAAGGCGAAGAATCGCCATAAAAAAAGTCTATGGCACCAGCCACAGACTTTTTTCCTGTTTACAGGTTTACGATGGGACGAATGGAGGAAAAGAAAAGGAATACGTTACTATAAGTCCCGTGAGGTGGAGCCAGCGTGAACCGAATCCATATCGTAGAGCCTCTGGAAGCAAAGCGCATCATCGTGCGTGACTTCCTCAGCCTGATGAAGACCTTGCCCAATCAGGACGATGCCGCCAGCGTTCAGACATTTCTCCGCTACCTGCAAAGCTTGCTCAGAATCAAGCAGGTCATCCCGCCGATGGTCGAAATCATGACGCTCATCAAAACGGACAAGCCGATCCTCTACCATTCCGCTCGTCGCTCCATTCTGTCCTCCAGCAATTTGCACATGCTTTTCCAGATTGAAATGGATGTGGAACTGGCACAGAAGAGACTCGCGCAGTACGATCAATAATCGTCCGGGCGGGGGTTACTTCAGGTTTTCCGGATTGAGTCCGTCCAGCTCGGGAATGACAAAGCGGCCGTCTTTGCGGATCAGGACGCCATCGAACCAGATTTCTCCCCCGCCCCACTCCGGACGCTGGATGGAAACCATATCCCAGTGAATCGACGACTTGTTTCCGTTGTACGCCTCATCGTAGCATTGGCCGGGCGTGAAGTGGAAGCTGCCGTCGATTTTTTCGTCGAACAGAATGTCTTTCATCGGATTGCGGATAAATGGGTTGACCCCGATCGCAAACTCGCCGATGTAGCGCGCGCCCTCGTCGGTATCGAGAATGTCGTTCAGTCTTTGGCTGTCGTTGGCGGTCGCCTCGACGATTTTGCCGTCGCGGAAGGTCAGGCGAACGTTTTCAAACGTAAAGCCATGGTACGGCGTAGGCGCATTGTGGGTAATCGTGCCGTTGACGGAGTTTTTCACCGGAGCCGTATACACTTCCCCATCCGGGATGTTGCGCAGACCCGCACATTTGACCGCGGGGATGTCTTTGATCGAAAACGTCAGATCTGTACCCGGTCCGACCAGACGGACTTCATCTGTGCGGTTCATCAGGTCAACCAGGCTGTCCATCGCCTTGTCCATTTTCCCATAATCCAGATTGCACACCTGAAAGTAAAAATCTTCAAACGCTGCCGTAGACATGTTCGCCAATTGAGCCATGGACGGGTTCGGGTAGCGGAGTACCACCCATTTCGTTTTGGGCACGCGGACATTCAAGACGGGCAGCTCGTACAAGCGGGAGTACATGCCCAGCTTGTCTCCCGGAACATCTGCCAGCTCATTAATATTGTCGGCTGCGCGGATGCCGATATAGCCTTGCATGTTTTCCATGAGGGCCACTTCGTTTTCCGCCATGATTTTCAGTTGCTCCTCGTTGCAATTCATCGCGATTTCACGGCTGACGGCCGGATCGATCTGCTGGACATACGGACTGCCGCCCGCCTTGTAAATCTCGCGGATCAGGGCAGATATCAGTTCAGGCGTCTTTCCTTTGGCGTTAATCAGGATATTTTCCCCTGGCTGTACACGGACGGAATAGTTCACCAGGTTATAGGCCAATTGCTCCAAACGAGAGTCTCTCATGCGTGACACACCCTTCTCATATTCTGATCGTTCCCTTGTATTTTTGTCGATAAATCTCTATAAGTCAATAAAATTACATTTATCAAATAAACAAAGCAACCAAGCCAGCTTAGTGCCCTCAGGCGAACAAGCTGGCTTGGCTGTCGGTGTCAATCGGTCGGCTATTCGTGCTTCTCTCCGTCCTCGACTGTCCCCGTCTTGTACATATCGCTCACCTGCTCCTGTGTAGCCGTCAATCCGCTTGCTTCCTCATCCCCCTGCTTCCAGGCAGCTTCTCTCTGCCCTGTCTCGCCTATTGGCTGAGTGGGGCGGCTGTCACGCTCTGTCATCCTCGCTTCCTCCTTCTCGCTCTTTTCGGTTAGTGTGCGCCAGGCGCTCCCGATCTAGCCATAGATTCGAAAGCGGCTGCGCCCAGCCATTGGCGTCGCCTGCATCGCCCTTCTCCCGGATGAGCGTCTTGCCGCATGCGCATCGGTACAAAAAAAGACGCCCTGCCCCTTGCGGCAAAGCGTCTGTCTTGTCATTATTTGTCTTTGTCAGCCGAAACATCAGGAACCATCAAGGACCAGCCGGTTCTGTTGGTCACATCTTGAGTGGCATTGCGCCCTATGACGATGCTTTCATCTTCTTTTGGCAAAGCGGCCCAGCCACTGTTCAACGCTTGAACGACCTGGAAGTTGTTCGTCGAAACGAATTCATCTTCCACTGGCATCGCCTTCCAGCCACCGTTGGACGTCTGCACGATTTGATAGCGGTTCGTCGAAACGAACTCATCTTCTGCCGGAAGCGCCATCCAACCGCCGTTTGTCGTTTGCACGACCTGATAACGATTCGTGGAGACAAACTGGTCTTCTGCTGGCAAGAGGGACCAGCCGGACGCAGAGGCTGCGTCAGCAACCACTTGCCCGTTTACGAAAACATACTCGTCTTCTCCGGGCAGTTTGACCCACGCTCCTTGTACAGTGCTTGCGGTTTGCGGCTGCCCAACGGCTGGCGCAGGAGCCGGTGCTGCTGTCGTGGTTTCAACGGCTGGTGCAGGCGTTGTCGCGGAAGCTTCCGTTGCGTTTGCGGAAGCGTCTTCCTGCGCACAGGCTGCCTGCGTAAACAGCGCTGCTCCGAGGATCAACGAACTCATCATCAGTGTGCCGCTTTTTTTCATATGTGTACACTCCCATTCCCGTGGTACACACCTTGCCCGCTGAAATGTCCCCTGAAGGCAACGCTACATGCATTGCTTCATTTTCCGCAAAAAGTACGTAAACTGCTCCAGTTCTTCGTCGCTCAGGTTTTCCAGCAGTTTTCCCACCAGTGCTCTTCTCTGGCACAAAAGCCCCTCCAGCATGGGGATAGCCTTTTGCGACAACGTAACCCATACGACTCTCCGATCCAGCTCGTCGCGAACCCGGTCGATGTAACCGGCTTTCACCAGCCGATTGAGCGCAATCGTAGTGGCACTGTTGGATTGCTTCAGAATAGTCGCCAGTTCGGAAACTGTGCTTCTTCCCTTTTGATGAAGCACTCGCAGCAAGATAAATTGTTTGGGACTTACCAGGTCCGCTTCCTCCAGCCAATGGCTGATAAAAAAGCGGGCCATCTCGACGAATGCTCGATCCAGTTCCTCAATTTTACTGGCGCGGGACATGTCGCTCACAACATCACCTATTTTCAGAAAGTAAATAATATAAGTACTTTTACTATAAAACTATATAGTGTACGTACCGGAAGATCAATAGACCTTCCAAAATTATTTCTTTCCTCGAAAGATATGTAGGAGCCCGGACAAAGTGTTTACCACTTAATATTTTTACTATAAAACTTATTGACAACATTATCTTACCGCAAACAGGAAAAACTGACAATAGGCGAAGGTGGCAAAATCGTGACAGCGCCTTTTCCTTGCATCCCCCCATTTATTTCCTTGAATCGTATTCCGTATCGGTTCGTATTGCATGTATAATAGAGGGGCAGTCCCCGGCGCCGGGCGTTCTTTGTCTGCGGCAATCGTCTTGCCAGCGAAACCATCTACATAGGAGATCAAGTCAATGGAACCAACCAACCGTACAGCGAAATGGAAAACCGAATTGCTCGACTGGTTCAAATCATTTGTGTTGATTGGCAGTTTGACCGCCTTCATCTACGTGTTCGTCATGGCCCCCTACGTCGTGCAAGGGCGCTCGATGGAAAGCACGCTGCATGACCGCGAACGGGTCATCGTCAACAAAGCGATTTACTACCTCAAAGAGCCAAAGCCGGGCGATATCGTGATTATTCATCCGGATGCAAGCGGCGACAACTGGATCAAGCGCGTCATCGCTGTCGCGGGAGATACCGTGGAAGCGAAAAACGATCAGGTGTACGTCAACGGTCAGCCTCTCCAGGAAGAGTATTTGACCCAGAACAAGCTGCAAGCGGCAGCGGCTGGCGTGACCCTGACCGAAGACTTCGGCCCCGTTACCATTCCGGAAGGCTGCATTTTTGTAATGGGAGACAATCGCAACAACAGTATGGACAGCCGGGTTATCGGGCCTGTCAAGCTCGATCATGTGGTCGGTCGAGCAGAAGCGGTCTACTGGCCGCTGACACAGATCCGCGTGCCGCACTAACCGTTTGCTGCATCGTCTTTGCAGCCGCAAGCCGCATAAGAGAAAGCCGCTCTGCACGCGAGCGGCTTTCTCTTTTCCTCTTTTATTTTTGCGCGGTGGCGTTCTGGGACAAGTAATCCTCCAGCGTAAGACCTGCCGCCATGATCTCCTGCGCCATTTCTTTTCCCACGTAGCGCAAATGCCATGGCTCGTAGGCGTAGCCAGTCGTGTCTTCCTTGCCTTTCAAATAGCGAATGACGAAGCCGTACTCCGCACAATGCTCCGCCAGCCATTTTCCTTCCGGCATTTCGCCAAACGACTCCTCCAGCCTTGTTTTCGCATCCGCCCCCGACACGTCCATGGCCAATCCGGTCTGATGCTCGCTTTTTCCCGGGACGGCGCTGTACGCAGCAGCATGCTCCGCGCCCTGGGTTTGCACATACGTTTCATACAATGATTTTTGCGTCTTGTACGAGCGATAGCCGGAAACGGCATACAGTTCGATGCCGTCCTTTCCCGCGGCTGCAAACAAGGCTTCCAGCGCTTGTGCCGCCTCTTGGCGCATCAGCCGTTTTTCTACTTTTTCATCAAACGAAAACGGCACGTTCGGCTCCACCAAGTCAGGCGGGATGTAGTCAGCTGGCAGCGCCCGCTTCTTGTTCACGACAACGGCGAGATCGGTCGGGTTCGTCACCGTCGGGACTCCATTGACGTCCTGGATCGTTTCGGCCAGCGATGCCTGCCTCAGGCGAGGCGATCCTCCTTGCGTTGGCTCTGTTGCCTGCGTTTTCGTCCCGTCTGTCGCTGTTGCCGGATTTTCCGTCGGCTGGGACTGCTGGTTAGAAGCCAGCAACCCTTCCAGCGAGGGGGCTTCGCATCCACTGAGCAGGGCGATGGATAGTGCGGCGACGATCGCAAGACAATTGGTGCGATTCTGATTCATGATGATCCTCCTGGTTCCATACAGACACATACGTTCTGCTTTACCTTACCATGGAGTGAGACGAAAAAAAAGGACGGATGGTCACGCTTTTGTTTTGCTTGTGCTTGCTTCTTTTACTTCTTCAGCTCGATGACCCGTTTGCTTTCATCCCACGCGACGGTATACCCGAGCTTTTCCGCTACTTTTTTCACAGGGAGGTAAGCCACTCCGCGCACGGTGACCGCATCCGTCCGGAAATCCGCGCTGCTTGTGCCCAAACCGAGCATGAGCTTCTCCGCCTGCACATAGGCCATGCCGTTTACGACCAGCTTTTGTTCCGCCCATAGCGGATACGTCTGCCCGTTTACGGCAAGGGCAAAAGGCGCGGTCGGCTCATACGGCACATCCACAGGCTCGGCAGCCGTGTAGGCGATCGCGTCGACGCCAAGCACCGTGCCTTCCCTTGTATTGTCTGCTCCTCCGTACATCTTGCCCGTTTCAAAATCGTAGACGATCGCCTGAACGTTGCCGATCTCCGCAGGCCGCTCGGCAAACACATGGCCTTTTGCCATCAGTTGCAGGAGGACGTCCTGATCAATGCCCGCCTCCCAGGAGACATAGGGATAGCCGCTGGAAAAAATGCGGGGAGCGCGGATGGCGTCCTCGATGTTCATGCCGTGGTCGATCACGTTGAGAATGGTTTGCGATACAGATGCGATGATCGTCGAGCCGCCTGGCGAGCCGACGGCCAAAAACGGCTGCCCGTCTTTGAGGACAATCGTCGGCGACATGCTGGAGCGGGGGCGCTTGCCAGGCTCCACCTGATTGACCCCGCCCGGCACCGCGTCAAAATCCGTCAGCTCGTTGTTGAGCATAAAGCCGTAGCCCGGCACCATCACGCCGCTTCCAAAGACGTCCTCAATCGTGGTCGTGTAGGAGACGAGATTGCCCCATTTGTCCATGACGGCAAAGTGGGTCGTCTGCTTGACCGGCGAACTGTCGATCAGTTGGATCGCTACTTCGGGCTTTTGCCGGGGGTCGTACTTCCACGGATCGCCAGCCGTTACGTTCGCATTGGCCCGGTTGTCGTCGATCAGCTTGCGCCGTTCCTTTATGTAATCGTCGTGAAGCAGTCCTTGCTTGGGCACCGGATAGACGTCCTCGTCGGCCATGTACGCCGCCCGGTCGGCGTAGGCGAGGCGGTTGGCCTCGATCAAATGGTGCAAATACGCGGCAGAGCCAAACCCGTCCTTCCGATTGTCGTAGCCTTCCATCAGCTTCAAAATCTGGATCATGGTCAAACCGCCCGAACTGGGAGGCGCCATGGAAACCACTTCATAGCCGCGAAACATTCCGCGCACCGGCTCCCGTTCCTTGACCTGGTAAGCTTTGAGATCGTCCAGCGTCATTTTGCCGCCGGTGCGCTGTACCTCCTGGACGAGTGCGCGGCCGATCTCTCCTTCGTAAAAAACATCCGGTCCCTGGTCGCGGATCAGCTTCAGCGTTTTGGCCAAATCGGGCTGGACGAGGATGTCCCCTTCCTCCAGCGGACGGCCATTCGGCAAGAAAACGCGCGCCGCCGTTTGGTGCTTTTCCAGCTTGCTGCGCGACTGGGCGATATAGTCTGCCGTCACCCAGTTGACGCGAACGCCTTTCTCGGCCAGCTCGATCGCTGGCGCAAGCACGTCTGCCAGCTTCCATGTCCCGTACATCTCCAGCGCCTTCGCCACGCCCAGCAACGTTCCCGGCACGCCTACTGCCTGACCGCTGGTGTGCCGCTGTTCAAAAGGAATCGGCTGCCCGTCCGCCTGCAAAAACATGTCGGCTGTGACATTTGCCGGGGCTGCTTCCCGGCTGTCGATCACCGTGATTTTGTTCTGGTCCTTCACATAGATCATCATAAAGCCTCCGCCGCCGATTCCCGACATGTACGGCTCTGCCACATTGAGAGCCAGCTGGATTCCGGCGGCGGCGTCCACGGCATTTCCCCCCTTGGCCAAAATGTCCCGTCCGACCTGTGCGGCCGCAGGATGGGAGACGGCCACAATGCCTTTCGTGGCGCCAACTACGTCTTCCGGAACACCTGGGACCTTTGCCCATGCCATTTGGGTTAGCCAAAAAACGGAAACGAACGCGAGGGCTACCATCCTCTTTTTTTTCATACGATCCCCCCTGGCTTTTTCTTCCGATCCTTATTATTATAATTTTCAGCATTTTTACAGGTCAACCCATCATCTCGCCGCCAGACGAAAAAACACTCCCCCGAAGCGAGGCCAGGCGCCCCGCCGGAAGAGTGTCTCCATTCTCCACATTCGATTTGCCTGCTTACGGCAGGATGACCAGATTGCTGACAACCGGCCTTTCCTTACCGCCCGACGGCTTGTTCAAGAGCTTGCCGTTGTAGTAAAACGCGCTGGAGCCGCCGCCATCGAGATTGTACGCATCAACGACGTGGAATTCCTGCAGCTTGCGTTGGGCTTCCTCCAAGGTAACGCCCTTGCTCCAGCCTTCCCTTCTGCCGTCGATGACGATCACAAGCAAGTCGCCGTTGTCAAAATGACCGATGAGCGTGCGCGGCTGGCGAGCGTTGGCCCAGTCGCGGGGAATCGGCAGGCGCTTCCCGTCCTGCAGCAGTCTGGGCAAAAAGCTCGCCCCCTGCAAAATGCCCTGCTGGGTAATTTGCGCCTGGGTGGTAATCGTGGCTCCCACCAGGTGGCCTTTGTTGTTGAACCCGACGAAGCTCAACTTCGAATTGTTGGAAAACGTGCGAATCTTGCCGTCAACCACAGTAATGCCCAGCGGCGTCAGATTGCCCTTGCTGTCGCTCATGAAGCCTCCGGCGTTGATGGCCAGGACAGCACCGGTTCGTTTTCCGGCGTGGCTCGTCGTCTCGCCTTTGCTTTTGACCGAGTCGTTTGCCAGCACCATTTTCAGCGCGCTCGGGTCTTTCAGCCGAACCTTCGCCATGTATCCGCGATAGCCCGCCTCCTGCAGCGAGTACACTTTGACGATGGATTGGTTCCCGAAGGACTGCCCGATCGGCTCGCCGAGCATGTTGGACAAGATCGTGTCCAGCACATCGGCCGACTTTTGCGTCTGCGAGCGGCTCGTCACCAGCAGGTTGTCGATGTGCTTGTTTTGCTCTTCGTACTCTTTTTGCTCCTTCTTGGCGCGGTCGCGGAGGTCCGCTACCACCGCTTCTACCTCGCGCAGTGTTTTCTTCGTGTCGTCCACCTGCTGTCCCAGCTCGTCCGCCCGTTGTTTCGACTGCTCGGAAGCGAGCTTCAGGCCTTCTGCCTGCAGCTTGTCGGCGGGATTGGTCAGGGTGAGGGCAAGCAAAAAGCCGAGCGCTGGCGCCAGCAGGAACAGGAAGAAGCGATTGACTTTACCAAGCACGGGCTGCATCCTCCAGTTTTTTCAGCGACGCCTTCAAATCCGCCAGCTGCTTGTTCAACTGGTCAATCCGATCCTGGAGAGCTTCCTTGGTTTTGTTGGTCCCGCCGATCGTCTCCCCGGTCAATTGCAGGTCTTCTTCCAGACTGCCAAGACCCGCCTGTACGCCCTTCATCTCTTCCTGCACCATAGCCAGCTGTTCGCTTAACGCTTTCATCTGCTTTTGATTGTCTTCCTGTATCTGATCGATTCGCAGGTTCACCAGTTGCTGCTGCTTGTCCAGCGTATGGGTAGCATAGGCGTACCCCGCATAAGCGAGTCCTACCCAAACCAGTACAGCCAGTACGATTGGCAATAGAGGCCGCTTGCCTTCTGTTTGGGAGGGAAGCAACGCCTGAAACAGGCTGCCTCGTTTGCGTCTGTTCACCTGCTTCCCGTTTGCCGGGAGCGGCAGAGTCGTAGACGAAGTCGATGACGCACCCATGTATTTGTCGTTCATCGGCCCCCTCCTCCTTTCTGTGACATTTGATCGAATGAGGTTTTATTATAGCATAGTTTCGTTTTCCGCAAGCCTTTTGCAAGAAGAGGGGAAATTTTGGCCCAAAAAAGAAGATACCGTCGCTTCATGCCCGTGACGGTATCTTCCCGGCTAGTTCTCCAGGCTCCACTCGCTTTGCAGCGTGCGATACAGTCGCTCTAAAAACAGCATCGGCTCTTCCTGAGGAGACTCTTCCTCCGCGTATGCCAGTTTTTTTTGCAACAGGCGGGCGATGTCTTTCGCCAGCTCCTGCTTTCTCTCTTCCGCCAAGGAGTCCTGGCGCGCGATAAAGGTCGCAAGCAGCAGCCAATCCTCGCGGGTCAGGGCCTGCTTTTGCTGCTCGCGCAGTACGAGCGGCTCCGCGAGCGCCGCCATGCCTACCTGTTTTCTCCGCTTTCTTTTCCGGAACCGCCCTGTGCGCTCCCCGCCTTCGACTACGACGATGGTCCCTGCAACGAGATCGCCGATGCGTTTGTCGCGAGGATGGAAAAAAGAGACGAGCGCACCCAAAAAATAGCCGGACGGGAGCAGATCCACGATGCGAAACAGATTGCGGATCGTGGAGGACAAAAACGTCGCAGGCTGGCCGTTATCGCGGATGACGCGAATCCCCATCCACCTTTTTCCGATTGTCTGTCCCGACCAGAACGCCTCGAAGAGCAAAAAGTAGCCGAAGTGGAGGAGGAAGATCAGGAGGACGGCCAGCGCGATGGCATAGTTGTCTTTCTCCAGGAAAAAATAATCATTTCTTCCAAGGATCACTATGCTGATCGCCACAAATACAGTAAGATTAACCAGGAACAAAATGATGCTGTCAATCAGCTGAGCAGCGGCCCGACTGCCCAGTCCCGCTGTCTGAAACCGCAGCATCACATGCTCGGGTGTGACGACAGACGCTTCGCGACCTGTCTGTTTCACGGATGGATTTTCCTTCATGTCGGTTCGCTTCTCCCTCTCGCAACTCTCGTAGATAAGGAGGCCTTATCCATGGATATCACTTCCTTTTGGCACAAGCATAAAGCCTCTTGGGCCGAACTGGAACAACTGGTCGAACGGTTCACCCGGCAAGAGCGGCACATCACCGCCGCAGACATCGACCGTCTGACCCACTTGTATAAAAAAGCGTCCGCCCAGCTGGCGCTGGTCCGCTCGTATCACCCGACGGACGAAATCACCCTCTACCTCAACCAGCTCGTCTCCCGCGCCCACAACCTGACGTACAAGCAGCAGTCGGGAAGCTGGCAGCAGCTGCGGCATTTTTTCGGGGTCCGACTGATCGGGCTGATCCATACGCGCATCGGATTTGTCGGCATGGCGGCCCTGCTCTTCGTCATGGGCGGCGTATCCGGCTTTGCGGCGGTGCTGACTGATCCGCTCAACCTGTACTACGTGCTGCCCCAGGGCATGGCCGAACAGATCGATCCGACGAGACTCGGGGAAGGACACGCTGCCCTCAACAGTCCCGTCCTCTCCACGATGATTATGACCAACAACATGAAGGTGGCCATTCTCGCTTTTGTGAGCGGGATTACATTCGGGCTCGTGCCGATCTACCTCCTGTTGGTCAACGGACTGCTCGTCGGAGCCTTGGCCGCCGTCTACTACCAGGCAGACAGCAGCTACGCGTTTTGGGCGTACATCCTCCCGCACGGCGTCATCGAGCTGACCGCGATCTTCATTGCCGGAGGGGCCGGCTTGCACATGGGCTACCGTCTGCTCGTGCCTGGGCGCTACGCCCGCCACTATGCATGTTTGGAGGCGGCAAAAGAATCGGCCCAGCTGCTGCTTGCGACCCTGCCGCTGTTGTTCGTGGCGGGAGTCATCGAAGGGTATATCACCCCTTCGTCGCTCTCCCTGGAAACGAAGTACCTCGTGGCGGCGGCCACCTTGCTGCTGTTGTGCCTGTGGTATGTGATCGGGCGAAGAAGCCAGGCTCACAATGCCTCTCTCGCCTTTATTTCCAAATAAGCATGGATTACTGTCAGCGTTAACTGATCGGCCGGCACATCGAGCACCTGGATGCCCGCGCCGGTCATTTTTTGTTGAAACGCCTTGCGGTCGAGCTGAAAGCGCTGCGCCACCGCTTTGATGTAGGCCAGGCGGCTGTTTTCAACCGGAACCCGCGTCCATTCGTGCAGCAGCGGGTCCGCCTGCGAGAGCAGCACAAACAGGTGCGAGCGGCGCATTTTCCCCAAATAGCTGGCGAGCAAGTCGTCCACCAGGTAATTTTCCATGTCCGAAAACAGCACGATCAGGCTGCGCCGTTTTTGCTGGCGGTGCAAAAATTCCAGCGCCTTCGCCGGGTCGGCCTCCACGAAGTCATGGGACAAATCGTAGGCAGCTTCCAAAATCGCATGCAAATGCCCCATGCCGCGCCCAGGCGGTATGTACGTCTTGATCGCGTGGGAATAGGCCAAAAACGCCACCTGATCGCCCTGGCGCAAGGCGACAGCGGCCAGCGTGAGCGCAGACTCCAGCGCCTGATCGAGCCTGCTCTGGTTGTTCAGCTCCACGCCCATCAGCCTGCCGCAGTCGACGAGAATCGTAATCACTTTGCCATGCTCGGGCCGATACTGGTTCGTCATCAGCCGCCGGGAGCGGGCTGACGCCGACCAGTTGATCGTGCGCGGATCATCGTCCGGGACGTACTCGCGGATCGCGTGGAACTCGGAGCCAGCCTTGGCCCGGCGCAAGATTTTTTTGCCGTCGACGATCAGGCTCTCCTGCAACGAGTTCAAATAGCCGCGAACCTGCGACAAGTCGGGATACATTTTGATCGTCTGCGGACAGGGAAAGCGGCTCTGGCGGTACCACAGGCCGACGGTGCCGCTCCAGCGCAAATACAGCCACGCAAATGAATAGTGTCCCCGCTCGGTTCCGCGCGTCTGGTAGACGATGCGCGACTGGCCGCTTTCCATCCTGCCCGCGATCGGCCCTGCCTCCGCGAAAGACTGCGGCAAATCGTCCAGGAGCACGTAGGAAACCGTCTGGCCGCTTCTGTTCGTCATTTCTACCTCGACCCAAAACGGCTGGCCGATGTCGCTCTGCTCGGGAAGCACGCGGCGCAGCTCCAGGTCTTTGCGCTTGGGCAGCGTCAGCCAGTCAAGCACGCTCGCCACGAAGACGAGGCCGTTGTACAGCCAGAAAGCCCCGTACCCGGTGCCCATGAAAAAGCCGATGACAGCGATAGGGATGCCGAGCAAAAGCAGAACGAGCAGCCGCTTCGTCGGCACCACGAAGCGATCTGCCAAAACATCAGCGAGGAACCGGAATAGCGGCCAACGTCTCTTCGATGATGTGGTCACTGGTGCCCCCCTCCAATTCTACCTGCGGTGACAGGATGAGACGATGCCGCAATGCAGGCCGGGCCACCATTTTCACATCATCCGGCGTCACGTACGCGCGTCCGTCGAGAAACGCCCACGCCTTGCTGGCCATGAGAACGGCAATCCCGGCGCGGGAGCTTGCCCCGAGCAGAAGCCGTTTCGTTTCCCGCGTCTTGCGAATCAAGGTCGTCATGTATTCAAAAATCGAATCGTCCACGACGACGTCCTGCAATTTGCGCCGCGCCGCCACGATGTCGTCCAGGCTGCAAATCGGCGCTGACTTTGTCTCCTGCCCGCCCGCGTGCCGGACGTGCTGAATCAGGATTTGCTTTTCGCTCTCATAGGACGGATACTGCAGCGTCAGCTTGAATAGAAAACGGTCGAGCTGCGCCTCCGGCAACACGTAAGTTCCTTCGTACTCGACGGGGTTTTGCGTGGCGACGACGAAAAATGGCTCGGGCAACGGGTACGTGACGCCGTGAATCGTCACCTGGCCTTCCTCCATCGCTTCCAAAAGAGCCGCCTGCGTTTTCGGCGGCGTGCGATTGATCTCGTCCGCCAGCAGCACATTCGCGAATACAGGGCCTTTGATCGTCTCAAAGCGGTTGTCCTGCATGTTGAAAACGACATGGCCAATCATATCCGATGGCATCATGTCCGGCGTAAACTGGATGCGCCTGCTCACTCCCCCGATCAGCCCCGACAAGGTGCGGACCATTTTGGTCTTTCCGATTCCGGGCACTCCCTCCAGCAGTACGTGCCCGCCAGCGAGCAAGGCGGCCACGAGCAGCCGGATGTTTTGCCGCTGTCCGACCAGTTCTTTTTCCATCTGTTGCAACAATGGCTCCACGATTGTTCTGTCACTCCTTCATCAGTTGCGTCATGATCTCATCCAGCAGAAGACTGTCTGCCAAAAGCCGCTTCGCCGAGTATCCGGTTCCGCTGTGGGCTTGCTCCAGCCGATCCAGCAGCGCGGCAAGCCTGGTGACTGCCTGTTCGTCCCAGCGTAGTCGGGCACAGCGCAAAATCTCGGCGCGGTCCGCATGGTGGGGAACGCCCCAGCGATCGTACATCAGCTGGCGCAGATACGCTTCCCTGTGCGCCAGCGCGTCACGCGCCAGTCCCCGACGCTCATACCAGACGGACACGGCGAGAAGCGTCTCGTCCCCCCGGCGAACCGTCCACTCGCGCAAGGTGTAGACAGGGCCAAACCGCTTCCCCTTCCACCAGACGAACAACAGCAGCACGATGGCCAACTGGGCGACGGCAGCCACCAGCCAGCCGGGATAGATCGCCAGAAGCCCCGGCTTCTCCTGCAATCCGTGATGGTAGTCGTCCACCCAGATCACGGACCATGTTTCTTGCAAATGCGGCCATACCGCCTCGAAATGAGACAGCTCGCCAATTTTTCGATTCGTCAGCCAATCCGGGACCAAAAAGTACGAGAGGCTCCCCGCTCCGACCGCCACTTTTCCCGCAAGGATTCCATCGTCGTCGTAAAAAAGCGGCTCCAGCCCTTCCGCCTCTTTCCATCTGACCCGGGTCTGTGCCTTGCCCATCAGCCCTTCGCCGAGAGACTGCCCCCGGATATTGCGCTCCCGGTTGCCCTTCTCCGCTATATCCTTCGGTTCAAACGGCAAGTCTGTCCACGGAATCGCCCGCTCGGAGAAAACAAACAGGTCGTTTCCGCCGCTCACCCATGCGAGCAACTCCTCCTGCTCCTTTGCACGCAGGTTGTCCGGCTCGACGACAAGCAGCGCCTGGCCCGCTGACTTCGGCAGCACATGCATCGGCTGTCGCCACTCCTTGACCCGGCTCCCTTTTTCCTCCAGCAGGAGTAGCACGGCTTTGATTCCGTCCGGCTGTGCCGACGATGCCAGATAGGGAGGCAGACGCGTAGCCACGGGCTTGACGATCAACCATCCGACGATCACGAGCAGCCCAATCGCGGCGACGATGCCCGCACGATACGTTTTCAGGCTATTCATGCTTGTCCCTCCCTGTCCAAAATCCGAGCCAGTTCGCGGATGCGCTCCTGCAAATCTGCCGGGTCCACCGCTACCTGCCCGTACCAGGCCTGCTCGAAAGCCTGGGCAAAGCGACGAAACAGCCCCTCGGCCTCCGGGTGGTTGGCCGCGATCTCTGCTGCGTACTCCCAGTTCGTCTTCCACTGTTCCATGCGAATCCACGACTGTTTCTGCATGTAGACGAGCAAGGCCACAAACAAAAAGCGTTCGCTCTCGCGCCACTCGCCGCGGGCGGCACACGCCTCTGCCTCCCGCAAGTAATCGGCCTGAGCGCGGATGTTTTCCCCGTGGACAAACAGGGAAGCCGTCCGCTTTTGCTCCCACATCATTCGGCGAAACAGCCGGAAAATGACGACGAATAGCAACAGCCCTCCGACGAGCAGAACCATCGTCGATGTCGTCGTCGCGGCACCCGCCGGAATGTCCGACCACGAAAACAGCCGGGAAAGCCAATCGAGCAAACTGTCGATGACTTTCTCCAACCAGTTCTGCCCTTCCCCCTGAAGGGAGTGAAATTCGTCGCGCTGCAAAATTTCCTGCAAATGCTCCTTGTCGGCTGCCCAAGGATTTGTGCTATTCATGCGCTGCCCCCGGCTCCTGTGTGGACGGACGGTCTGCCGCCTGCTCCAGCTGCCTGTTCATCAGCTCCTGCAGGTCGGTGCCCTCTTTCCGGACGCGCAAGTCGAAGTAAGCGAGCGCATAAACAATCGCGATCCACGGCATCAGCAGGCAACTCAGCACGACCATGATGAGCTGGGAAATAATCGACGTCCCCAAGACTCCCATGATGACCGCCTGGAGACCGCCGGAAAAGATCGAATACAGAAGGGTCAGAACAATGAAAATGGCAAATAGCCTCCAAAAATTGCCTTTTGTCAACTGCCAACTCTTCCCGATGCCAACGCCGCCCTGTTCAAACAGGACCAGCGGCAAGTAAAAGCTCCATCTGAGCAGGAAATAGCCCGGTACCAGAAGCAGGCCGATCAGAAACAAAAGGTAGCCGAACAAAAAGGCAGCGATGAAGAAGAACGGATTGATGTCGCTTCCCGCACCAAAAAACGTGTCCATCGAACCGCTGACCCCCACGGCGAGCAAAGAGCCGATGGGAAAAAACACCAAACCAAATCCGAGCAGCACCGCGATCATGAGCAATCCGTAGACCAGCGTGCTTCCCGCAAGCGGCCAGAAGCGTCCCAGCGCCCCTTTCAGGGCCGCCTTCCCATCCACCGTCTGCTGCTCCCAGACAGACTTCGTCAGCAAAGTGGCTGCCGCAATCAACTGCGGATAGGACACGAGCATGAGCAAAGGCGCTATCACAAGCCCATACCAAAAAAACGGGGCCGTCTGTGCAGAGATGGCCGCTTGCTGACCCCCCAGCTTTTCACCGATGGATTCCCAAAATCCCACCCCCTCGGTCTCCTGCATGAGCAACGGAATGTCGCGCAGATCGGTCAGAAGCAGCTGTTGCAAAAGCAAAACCGGGCCAAACCAAATGAGAGCCAGGAAAAAGTACGCCCCGAAATGCTGGCGGTACACGTGAAAGCTTTTGTCCAATAGCTTCCCGACTCCCATTGGTGTCATTGGCATTTGATTCATGGGGAAACCTCCATCTCTTCGGATAAGATTACCTGAATAGTATACACGATTTTCCAGTTGTTTTTTAAATTTCCGCTATTTTCGCCAATCATTTCCTGCCTGATTTTTGCTCGTGCGGGTATTTGTCCCTTTCTCTCCGCTACGCGCTGAATAGGATAAAGCAAGACCGTAGGAGGTGCATTTTCTTGAGATCAGCCAAAAAGAAGACACGGGCCAAGTCAGCTTCCCGCTCCAGACGCCCGTCGTCCAGTCGGGCAGCGAGGCGCTTTTTAGACAGGCTGCACCGGATCGTCCGCCTCCATGTGCGCGCTCCGAATGTGAACGTCACGAGCGCCACGCCCACTGTCCAGGTCGAGGCGCCCATCGTCCAGTTGGAAGCCCCGCAGCCGCTGGTCATCCCTGCCCCGATTGTCAAAGTGGATGTAGAGGCAGAGGACACACCCGAGCAGGAAAGCATGGAGAGCTTGCGAAAAGAGCTACGCACATGCATGAAGCAAAACCGGACGGTCGAAGTCATCCTCACGTCCGATTGGAGACCAGACAGCCGTCCCTACCGGGTGGGCCAACTCACCAGAGTAGACGACGGCATGATCGAGCTGAAACTTGACGGAAGCTATGGCAACCGAATTCTCATCCCGCTCAATCGCATTGCCGCCATCATTCCGGATGCCGCTCCGCTGGCGAGCGCAGCCGTCGCAGGCGAAAAAACGCGCCCGTCCCTCTGAAGCGAATCGAACGTTCATGATTTGCTGGCTTTGCCTTTGCCCTCCCACTCCTGCTGATTTTTCCGATCCATCGGACAGAAAGCTGCTTCTCATGCAAGAAAAAGCAGGAGTGGAGGAGCTGCTTTTCCCCCTCTTGCCTGTCTGTTGGACAAGCTGGCAATCCGGCATGCCCGAGGCTTGTCCCCTCTTCGCCCCTGCAAACGAACCAAACACCCACTTCTCCGCCCCGCTTCGAACAAAGTGGGTATTTGTCCTTTTCGTCAGCTCAAGCCTACAGTTGCCCCCATACGTCCAGCACTTCCCGGGCCACGCGCTCCCATGTAAACCGCTGTTCCGCCAGCTGTCTGCCGCTATTCCCCATTTTGCGCTGCAAATCGCGGTTGGACAGCAGCTGCTTTAGCTGTATGGCAAAGGACTGCGGATTTTCCGGCTCTTCCACCAGCAGACCGTTTCCGCCGATAATCACTTCCGCATTTCCTCCCCGTTTGGTCGTCACAAACGGCAGTCCTGCGGCCATCGCTTCATAGTGGACACGCGCGAGCGGCTCCTCCCATTGCGAAGGGCACACAAAAATATCGCCTGCCCAGAACCAATGGTGAATGCTCTCTGCGGGAACGTAGCCCGTCGTGACGATCGGAATGGGCGAGCGATCCGCAAGAGCGCGCACATAGGCAATGTAGTCGCTGATTTTATCGACGCTGTACCAGGCGCCTCCGACCAGCACCAGCGCGATACTGGATTGGTAGGCCGCCAGCTCGTTCATCGCCCGCACCAGGATGTCCGCCCCTTTTTTCGGGGTCAGCCTGCCGACGAACAAAATAACCTGCCTGTTCCCCAGATTGTAGGCAGTCCGCAGCTCCTGGCGAATTTTTCGTGCGGCCTGCGAACTCTCCCACGGGACGAACGTTTGGAGATCGACGCCGGAATAGATCGTGCGCAGCTTCCCTTGCGCTTCCGGATAGAGCGATGCGATCACGCGTCCGACATAATCGCTGATCGTAATGATCGTCGACGTGTTGGCGATGGCGATGGCCGCTTCCTCCGGGGGAATTTTCGCTTCATCGAACATGTCGTTGTGCATGCTCAGTACGATCCGGGCATTCGGGCAGACTTCGCGAATCAGCGGGACCAGCCGCGGCCGATTAAACACATGGATCACATCGTACGTATTCGCCCGCAAAAACGCGAGAACTTCCTGCGCGTAAATCTCGAACACGCCAAGTCCGTTCACACGCACATAGCGAACATTTCGCACGCGTTCGTCCATGGCGAGCGCAGGGTCCGACGTCCCCAAAATCGTCAGGTCGTGATGCTTCCCAAGCGTATCCGCGATCCCGGCGATATACGTCTGGATGGCACCGCCCCGCACCGGGGGAACGGGCAGCTTTTCCGTACAGATCATGACTACCTTCATCCGAATTCTCCTTTCCTGCTGCTACTCATCGCATGGATCTGCCTGTTTTTTGCGCTTTCACCGCGCGCGGCTTTTTGGCCTGATTGCCAGTCCATTTGCGGCTTGGTGCGGCCGCTTTTTTATACGGATGCCTGGCGGCTGTATGCTGCGTGTCTCGGGGAGAAATCGACCTTTTGGCGACTTTCGTTTCTGTTTTTGCCTTGTTGTTTGTTTTTCCGGTCTTTTGGAGCCCTTTTCCCGCTGGCAGCTTGGCGCTTGCTTTTTTCGTGGCCGTACGCTTGCTCCAGACAGTTGTCTTGCCCGGTTTGCTGGCTGTTTTGGCCGAGCCGGTTGACGCCGCCTTTTTCTTCGCTGGCTTGCTGGATGCTTTCTTTACAGGAGCCACTCGCGGCTTTATGCTCTCGCTCTGCCTTTTCGCTGGTGTGACCCTCTCTCTGGGCGGCTGGGCGGGACTCTGGAATAATATGACATTCGGCAGCCTTTCTTGATCCCGCTTCCCGCTTTCTCCCGCTGCAACCGGCTGTGCTTCTTTGACTGGCGGCTTTTTCGCGGGCGCGGCAACCCGATTCAGCTCACGTGCAGGAAGGCGAATGACGTTTCCGGCTTCCTCCTGAACGGCCCTGCTCCCGCCTGTTGCCGCCGGTTCTTGCGGAGCGGTCTGCCCGAGCGCCTGATTTCCTGCGCTCGCAGGCACTTTGCGCAGCGGTACAGCCGGGACGGCAGCCTGCGTATAATCGCCGGGCTGGTAGTGGCTGATGTCTTTGGCCAGCTCTGCCAGTGCCTGGTCTTTCGTCTGGTCGGTAGAGACGACTCGTTGCAGGATGGCCTCTGCTTCCGTGTTCAGAAACGTGACAGGATCGTAAAACATTTCCTTGAGATGCTTGTAAAATTCGTTCGGCACCGCCATGTCGATCAGCAGCACCTCAAACGACTCCCGATCTAGCGGATTCGCCCGGTGATACGCTTCGATCATTCCTCTCATCCACGCCACATCCCAGACACCCATGTCGTCCATCGTACTCGTAATCAGCTTGCGCAGGTCGCGAAACGGCAGATCGTAGGCCACACCGTCCAGGTCGATGACCCAAAGCCCGCCAGGTCCATTCTGGCCATTCGACCAGCCGTAATCCTGATGAACCAATCCCCAGTGCGGTTCGCCCATCTGCACCATTTTCGAATAGGCAGATGCCTTGAGACGCTCCAGCGCCTCCCAGGCTTGCCGTTCATACTTGTCTACGACAGATAAAATCGAGCCGCTTGCGATCGTCTCCCGATAGGCTTTCGCCATTTCCCGCATCCAGCCGATTTTTTTGGCGATCTTTTGATAGTAGTTGGGCCACCGGTACAGACGGGAAGAATTTTTCGCCCCTTCCGGCGGCACGTATCCCTTCGTATGCCGATGAAATTCTCCCAGGCCGAAGCACAGCTCCTGCGCTCCTGCCAAGTCGACTTTGGTCGCTGGCTCCAAGGGAATCCAGTCCGTGACAATCCACAGCTTCCCGCCCTTTTCCACGAACAGCTGTCCGTCTTTTGCCGGGATGAGCGCGGGAACTCTGGCTCCTTGCTTCACGACATACGCCTGCAAGCCAACGCTGTACAGGCTTCTCTCCGGCGTACGGTGCAGCAATTTCAGACTGCGCGTCCCCTTGTTGGTCTCGATCCGCCAGATCGCTCCGCCTTTGTCCGGCTTGGAGGTAATCAGCGTTCTGCCTGTGACCGACATGTCGTATTCTTTCATGACAAGCTCCGCGACAGCATCTACTTCCGGAGGTACTTGCATATCCCAATCGACAGGAGTGGGCTGGCTGCCGTCGCGGGTGTCCCACGGCTTGATTACGAACTGTTCCATTTCATTCCCCCCGTGTTCCTTGGTAAAAGCGCTCGCCTTCTTCCTACATTATTCGGGCACACAGGTTGACGAAACGGACAAATATCCTTGGGAGCTTGCAATTCCGCCCGTAAAAAAGCGGCCTGGCCTACGCGCACTGACGCAGGCTGGACCGCTTTCGCTTCCTCCCAGCAGATGGGGACAGGAAAAAGATACGCCAAAGCCAGGCGTATCTTTTTTGCGTCTGTATTTAAGAGATTAGTCTTCGTCCTCTTCATCCTCTTCGTCCTCTTCGTCCACTTCGTCGTTGTCTTCCAAGACCGGGTCCGCATTTCGGGAGAAGATCCATTTTTTCTTGGTGCCATCCTCGTATTCAACCTTGACTTCGATCTCTTCAATCTCTTCGTCCTCACCAACAGCGTCACGCAAATACTTCAGCCAATCCATGACTACACCTCCTGGTAACGGATGATAACCTGCCTGCTCGTCAGCGGCTTTCCCGCCGACATTGATACTATATGACGGTCGTCTCTCGCCTGTAATGGTTCACTGTCCTACTCCGCTGCGCAAGCGATACCCAACTTGCCGCCTCTTTTCCCGCCCCGTTCGTTACATATTTGCAAGGGGACTGGACAAACTTTGGATGGAAACGTCTGTGAAACCGTCATGACCCGGGATAGGAAAGGAGTGTCAAGAAAAGATGAACTCACGCTACAAAAGGCTGCTTTTGGTCGGCGCCCTTTTTCTTTTGGCGTTCGCCCTGCCGCTTTATGCCGTTGTCGCCCATCAGGACCATCCGTACCATTTCGGCTTCAAAAAAAGCAAGAACGGACAGCTGCCCTCCATCGCCGAAGAAGGCTTCAAAAGCATTGTCGATCGGCACGGCGCTGTTTTTTTGGGAGACACCTCAAAGAAAGAGCTGTATCTGACCTTTGACAACGGGTATGAAAACGGCTTTACTCCCGCAATTCTGGACACGCTGCGCGCCAAAAAGGTTCCCGCGATTTTTTTTGTGACCGGCCATTATATCAAAGAACAACCGGAGTTGTTGAAGCGGATGACAAAAGAAGGCCATCTCATCGGCAACCACTCCTGGAGCCATCCGGACATGACGACCGTGTCCAACGAAAAAATCAAGGAGGAGCTGACACGGGTCCGCGAGGCAGTCGCCCAGGTGACCGGACAGACGAACATGCGCTACCTGCGTCCGCCGAGAGGCATTTTCAGCGACCGCACTCTCGCCGTCAGCAAGGAACTGGGCTATACGAACGTATTCTGGTCGATCGCTTACAAGGACTGGGATACAAAAGTACAGCGCGGAGCGAAGTACGCGTATGACAGCGTCGTGAGCCAGTTGCATCCGGGAGCCGTGATCCTCTTGCACGCCGTTTCCAAGGACAACGCGGAAGCGCTTGGAGCCATCATCGACGAGGCCCGCAAGCGCGGCTACGAATTCAAAAGCCTGGACCAGCTGCCGCAAAAGCAGGCAGGCACGCCGTAGGCTTGGACAAAGGGCGGGTCGCAAACTCTCCCGCGAAACCATTGTATCTGTACAAAAAAACTCCCGCTGCCTCGTCCGTTTCAGACGAGGGCGGGAGTTTTTGCTCATTCCGTTTACGATTATTCGCGATCCAACAGGGAGGCGCCAGCGATCCCCGGATGGGTCATCTCGAACGGATCGAGAATCAGATCCAGTTCTTCTTCCGTCAGGACGTTGTACTGCAAGCACAGCTCGCGTACGGATTTTCCGGTCAAAATCGCTTCGCGGGCGATGCGAGCCGCTGTTTCATACCCGAGGTGCGGATTGACGGCCGTGATAACGCCTACGCTTTTTTCCACGTATTCTTTCATCCGCTCGCGGTTTGCCTCGATTCCTTCCAGGCAGTAGCGCGTAAAGGCACGGAACGCGTTGTCCATAATGCTGATCGACTGCAACAGGTTGAAGACCAGCACCGGCTCCATCACGTTCAGCTCCAGTTGACCCGCTTCGGAAGCGAGGCAAATGGTGTGATCGTTTCCGATGACCTGGAAGGCTACCTGATTGATGACTTCCGCCATGACCGGGTTGACTTTGCCCGGCATGATCGAAGAACCCGGCTGACGCGCCGGCAGCGAAATCTCGCCCAGTCCCGCACGCGGTCCGGATGCCATCAGACGCAGGTCGTTGGCGATTTTGGACATGTTCATCATGCATACTTTCAGCGCGGCGGAAACTTCTGTGTACGCGTCCGTGTTTTGCGTAGCGTCCACGAGATGCTCTGCCCCGAAGAGCGGGAAGCCGCTGATTTCCGCCAGATGCTTGACCACTGTCTGAATGTAGCGCGGGTCGGCATTCAGGCCTGTCCCAACAGCGGTGGCTCCCATGTTCACTTCGTACAGGTGCTGGCGGGACTGCTTGATCCGCTTGATATCGCGCTCCAGTACGCGGCGATACGCTTCGAACTCCTGCCCCAGACGGATCGGCACGGCGTCCTGCAAATGCGTGCGTCCCATCTTGATGACGTCATCGAACTCTTTTGCTTTTTGACCAAAAACGTCGCGCATCTTCTCCATGGTGACGAGCAGCTTTTCCAGCAAATCGAGCGTCGCGATATGGATCGCTGTCGGAAAAGCGTCGTTGGTCGACTGCGACATGTTGACATGTGTATTGGGACTGAGATGGAAGTAATCTCCTTTTTTCTCTCCGATCAGTTCCAGCGCGCGGTTCGCGATGACTTCATTCGCATTCATGTTAATCGAGGTTCCCGCACCGCCCTGGATGGGGTCCACGATGAATTGATCGTGCCATTTTCCTTCCATGATCTCCTGCGCGGCTGCCACAATCGCATTGCCCAGTCGCGGATTCAAACGGGAAACTTCCATGTTCGCAAGGGCTGCCGCTTTTTTCACCATGGCCATGGCGACAATCAGGGAAGAATGAAGACGATAGCCGGTAATCGGGAAGTTTTCCATTGCCCGCATCGTCTGCACGCCATAGTAGGCATCTACGGGAATTTCCTTTTCACCGAGAAAGTCTTTTTCGATGCGAAATGTTTGTTGTACCATTCTTATCAGACCAGCTTTCTAGGAATAGTGGTTATTGCTACCTCCCCATTTTAGCACAGAAACAAAGTGGTATGACCAGTAGTTTGTAACACCGCACGGCTTTTTTACGTCTTACCAAGTACACAGCTTCGCCCACATCTCGACAGAATCGAGGGATACGATGAAAAAATTTCTGTTCGTCTTGTTGACAGTCGGTCTGCTGCAAGGCTGCACGAGCGCTCCGCCTGTTACGCAGCCGGAAACGCCAGTCCAACCGGAAACACCAGCCCCTTCCCAGCCGCAGACCCCGGCGGAACAGCCGCCTGCCGAGCAGCCGGAGCCGGAGCCAAAAGAAACCGTCTATGCCAATGATATTTTTCGCAATGTCACCGTGAAAAAAACAGGGGAGGACACATTTGAAGTAAAAGGGCAGGCACGCGTGTTCGAGGCGGTCGTCAACTACGTCGTGGAGGACGGACATAACGAGCTGGCCCAAGGCTTTTTCCAAACCTCTGCCGGGGCTCCGGAATGGGGCGATTTTACGCAAACCGTCAAGGTGAAAAAGGATGAACCGAACAGCACCCTCATGCTGATCCTGTTTGAAGTGAGCGCGAAGGATGGCAGCCGCCGGATGGAGCTCATCATCCCGTTGCCGGAGAAATAGACGCTTCGCCGACGCGAGATTTCTTCCCGTTTTTTTCATTCCCTTCTCTTCCATGTTCATGCCTGTCCGTTATAATGAGAGAGATTCATGATACGTGGGGAGGATGACTGTCGGATGAAGAAAACTGCCTTGCTCGTCGTCGATGTGCAATACTTGCTCGTAGAACAATGCTACCAGGGACAACAAATCTTCGAGCGGATCAAACGCTTGATCGCGGAGGCGAGAGAACGCGAACTTCCCGTTTTTTACGTGCAGCACCATGAAGCGGAGGAACTGGTTTTCGGATCGCCAGGCTGGGAAATTCCCGCTTCCATCAAGCCGGTAGAAACCGATCCGGTGGTTCACAAAACAGCGCTAGACTCTTTCTACGAAACAGACCTGCACGACAAGCTCCAGGCGATGTCCATTGAAAAGCTGATCGTCGTTGGCTTTCAAACCGACTACTGTGTGGATACGACGTGCAGAAGCGCCATTTCTTTGAACTACGATGTGACGCTCGTCAGCGATTGCCACTCCACCGTAGACTCCCCCGTCCTCAAGGCAGCCGACATCATCGCCCATCACAATACGACTTTGCACGGCTTTGGCAGCCCGCAGCATACCATTAGGGGCAAAGATTCCACATCGGTCTGGGAAGCGTAGCTTTTTTGGCCACGAAAAAAACCATTGGGGCGATGTGAAGTGCACCCCTTAAAGTAGACATTGGAAAAACCCTTGTGGTTATCCGATGAAAATTTTAGGGGGTGTATTTTTA